>NZ_JBEPNA010000013.1:0-100866 GCF_040546025.1 Marisediminicola sp. UYEF4
CGTCACCAAGACCTTCGACTGGGTCGACGCCGACGTCAACTAACCCACACCCCGCCCCACAGAACAGGACCCCCAGCGGCCGTGTCGACACCCCACCCGGGGAACCCGACACGGCCGCTGCGTGGTGCACAACCCACTAGGCAGGCAATAGGTCAACCGACGTTGCAACGACCGTGTGAGTTCGCGCGGCCCGTGGGCAGTTGTAGATGGCCTTTACCAGTCGTGAACCCGGTCGCGTCGGTCCCTCCCGTCCGCATCGCTCGAAGGGCTGAAGCGAACCGGCTGCGTGGGGCGATGCGGGCGACGGCATCCGCGTCGGCGATCGTATCGACGTCAGTGAGCAGTGGGAGCTGGCGCACGCGCAGTCCGGCGTTCCGCAGGCGGGCGAGCTGGCGGGCGCCGGTGTCGTTGCGCGACATCGGGACGCGGCGGATCAGGTTGCCGCGGGAGACTCCTGGTTGGGGGTTGCCGAGGGCGAGCGCCCAGAACCCGCCGTCTCTCGTGGGGCCGAACCAGGCATCCGTCGCGTCGTCCCAGTCGCTGAAGACCGGCTCAAGCAGGGTCGCCGTCAGCTGTGGGGTGTCCATGCCGACCAGGAGTACCGGCTCCTCGATGGAGTCGAAGACGGCGGCGAGGCGTTCGTCGAGGCCGCCGGACACCTGCGGCAGGATCTCAAAGGCGGCGGCCGTGACGGGGGGCACGACCCCGTCGAAGGCGAGGATGCGTCGGGTCGCGGGGAGTGCGAGCGCGGCGGCAAGGGTATCGTCGAGGCTCGCGGCGGCAAGGGCGGCTGCCTGCTCGTAGGACAGCGCCGGGTGCAGCCGGGTCTTGACGCGACCGGGTACGCACTCCTTGGCGATCACGACGATCGCGGTCATTTCCGGGCCTCAGGCAGCAGCGCGGACATGTCGCCGATCGAGGCTAGGCACAGGGGAACCACTCCGCGGCGCTGTCAGCCGCGCGGCGGTGTGCGACGAACCGGCGGGTGATTTCTGCGATCGCGTCGGCGAGAGGGAAGATGTCGCGCGTCACAAACTGGTCATCGTGATCGGCCGCGACCGGATGCCAGTACACACCGTCGGCGGTGATCGTCACCTCGGGGATGAGCGAGTCGACTGTGAGCTCGATGCCGGAGTCGGCGACACCGCGGTGCGCGAGTGCGCGAATGACCTGATCCTCCCGCGAGATCCCGATGGTGTCGAGGAAGGCGTGGAACGAGTCGAGCTCGTGCATCTGGTCGGCGGGAAGGGTGGCCGCGACCTTCACGCGGAACCCCTCGTCGTGGGCGATGCGGATGCCGGCGACGGCCTTCGCCCATGAGCCGGTTCCCCGGTGACTGTCGTGGATGCCAGGAGCGGCTGAGTCGACGCTCACCTGAAGGGTGAGCCGGGAGCGATCCATTCGGCGCAGGCGCTCGAGTCGTGCCCCGCGGAACAGCATTCCGTTTGTGAGCAGCGTCGTGGGGAGTTCGGCCGTGCAGGAGTTCGCGAGAACATCGATGTCGTTCAGGAGGAACGGCTCGCCTCCCGTGAGGATGAGTTCGTGGACGCCCGCGGCGGCGGCCTCACTCGCGATCTGCTGGAGCCGTTCGGCTCCGATCGCTCGCCGTTCCGCCTTCGGCGACGAGCGAACGCAGCAGTAGTCGCAGGCGAGATTGCAGTCGAAGTTCGTGTAGACCCAGACACGCGACCCGGGCAGCTGGGCGTGGTCGAGCCCCGCGAGCGGGTCGGGGGAGCGCCCGTGGAGAACGGTCACGGTCAAGCCCTCGACCGACACGATCTCGTTGCCGGTTGAGGCGCACCACTGGGCAACGAGGTCGAGCGCGGCATTTCGGTGCGCTTCGACGAGTACTACGGTTGCGGTTCCACCCGTGGGAACTCGTCCTATGCCTTCGATAAGGTCAAGCACAACGCCCATCGCCGAAGGTGCAGCCAACGACAGGTCCACCGGTGAGCTTCGGATCACCATCGCGCGGCAATTCTCTGCTCGCTGACGGCCGCGACGAGGGAAGCGTAGCCCTCGAGCTTCGGCGGAACCCAGGCCCGAAGGCCCTCCATCTCCATGATCGGCCGGTGTTGCGGATTCTCCCAGTCCATGGCGAGCAGATTCGCAACCCACGGATCTGAGCGTTCGCTCGCGAGCGACGGCATCGCGGTGAACGTGCAGTGGCTGTACTCGGGCGAGATCCAGAATGATTCGAAGGCGCCCGGCAGAAGCTCGCCGCGCCCGATCGCCTGCCACGTGTTGATTCCGATCGCCGCGGCATCCGCCCGATCGTCGAGCACTGCGCGAAGAGCGTCGAGCTCACTCCGACCAGTGTCGCCGTGTTTTCCGACGTCACTGTCGATCCGGGTGAGATTCACGTCGCTCTCGCTCAGGCCCGCCTCGCGCAGGAAGTGGACGGGAAGGATCGCCGCCTGTGCCGAATCGCGCGATCCAAGAACGAGGCGGCGACCCCGGAGGCTCTCAAGCGAGGTGAACCCGCTCCCTGTTCGAGCGACGAACACGGTCGTGAAAACGAGATCTGTGTCGCGCGACGCGAGTGCGCGGCACGCGCCATCGGTCTGGCCGACCGTGCGCACCCAGGCGAGATTGGTGTTCCAGGCCAGATCGAGGGAGCCCGAAATGAGAGCATCAACCTGCCTGCCGTAGTGAGAGAACAGTACAAAGTCGATCGGTGTCGAGGTCTGGGCGAAGTAGTCCCGCATTCCTTCCCAGATCGGCACGACGTTGGGCGAATAGGCGACGGAGCCGATGACCAGTGGCGCGGTCATGCCGCGGCCTCAACCGTCTCGGCCTGCCGGGCCGAAGCAGCGGGCGCATCGAAGAGAGGCCTGCCTGTGATCGCCCGACCGTAGAACTCGTAGAGTACGTCGGATGTCGGGGCCATCACGTGTCCTGCTCGAGCGTCGCGGAAGTAGCGGTCGATCTGCAAGTGCTCGGAGAAGGCCGCTCCGCCGCATACGCGCATGGCGACATCGGTGATGCGAAGTGCCGCATCGTTGGAAGAAGCTTTGCTGCCGAGCACGAATAGAGGAGTGTCGTCTTCGGGATCGGCGACCTTTCCCGCTGCCACATCGAGATACGCGCTCGCGTTGGCGAGATCGATCGACATCTTCGCGAGTTGTGCCCGGATGGTCGGCAATGACGACAGGCTCTCATCGAGGTGCTCGAGCCGCGCTCCCATCGTGTGCCGCACCGCGGCATCGACCGCCGCCCGGCTGAGGCCGATCGACACGGCGGAGTTGCCTAGATTGAACCACGGCAGAACGTGCCCCATCATCAGGTCGAATCCCCCACCCGCGGAGCCCAGGCGGAAGTCCTCGGTCGTGTCGACCGCTACGGTCATCGGGCTTGAGGAGTTTCCGCGGAATCCCATGCCGCTCCAGGGGCGATCGATCGTGAGGCCGGCCGATCCGGCCGGGATCGCGAAGAGGTCTACCCCCTCTGTATCCGGTGTACCCGTGGAGATGACGTAGACGTCGGCGTGACCAGCCGACGTGACCCAGCTCTTCTTCGCGGAGACCCGGATGCCCCCTGGCGTCGTTGCAGCGCGCGAAACCGGCGCCCAGAAGTGCGAGCGCGAGCCCGCTTCGGAGAACGCCAGCGAGGCGAGCGAGCGGCCACTCGCGAGATCGGCGAGAAGGCCAGGCATGCCGTCGGGCGGCGCGGCTGCGACCGGCATCGCGGCGCTCACGTGCATGAGGTAGATCATCGCGGTCGATCCGCAGGCACCGGCGAGCGCACTGGCCACCTGCACGAGCTCCCGCGGTCCCCGGCCGAGTCCGCCAACCTCCGTCGGCAAAGTGAGTCCGAGCAGTCCGGATGATCGCAACGCGGCGACCGCTTCTTCCGGAAAGCGTCCCGCGGCGTCGACGTCGTGCGCATGCTCGCGGGCAGTTTTCAATACGGGATCCAGTAGTTCGACGGTGTCGATCACGGGCTGCCTTTCGTCGGGTCGGTCGGCTGGTCTGAGTGAGTTGGCGAGAGCGAGAGCACGAGAAGTCCGATACCGAGGCCGCCGACGACGGCCATAGCGGAGGCGTCACCGCCGAGAGGCCGGATCGAGAGGGCGAGACCCACGAGCTGCACGAGGGCGGCTCCCGTGAGAAGAGCGCCGGCGATCAATCGTGGCAGCCGTCGCCGCATGATGCCGCCTGCGACAGAGCCGACGCCGCCGACCACGAGGATGCCTGCGCCGACCGGTCCGATGTTCACGAACCGAAACTCCGTGGGAAACGCGGCGCTGAACACGAAGACGGCGAGTGCGATCGCAGTCGCCCCGATCAATATCGCCGCGCGGTCGCGAGCAATCGAGGGGCTGGATACGCCTGTCACGACAGCCTCATCATGAGCCGTGATAGGCGACCGGATGAGGCCGACCACGTCTCGCGCAGTACCCCGTCGACTCCGTAGCTGCGCCCGGCCGCAGTCGCGAAGATCGCGAGGTGGGCAAGCCCCATGAGGTAGTAGGACCAGTGCCACTCGTTGGGGGCGAACAGAACCGAGAGGGTGATCGCCACTGTCTGGCCTATGCCGACGACGGCCCAGAACCGAGTGGCGAGACCGATGAGCAGAAAAGCGCCCAGCCCGCCCTCGATAAGCAGCGTGCCCCATCCGAAGACCTCGATGTTCGGCAGCACCACCCCATCGACGAACGCCGAATACGGGGCGAACACCGGATGCTCAACCGCCAGGCTGGCCCAAAAGTACAGGCCGTTGTTATTCGCCCGGCCGAAATCCGGCGGCACCTTCCACGCGACATTCTGTATCCACATGAGCGCGATGCCGCAGCGGAGCACGGCGATCATGACCGCAGACATCCGGGTCACACCCGGCGCATCGACCAGTGGACTAACGGCTGCAGGCATGGGGTCCTCTCGACCCCTCCAGTCAAGCTGTGTTGAGCCTCGAACACAATGACCAACGCACGACTCGCGGTGAAGGCCACCGGCTCAGCCGGCGCAGCGGGGAACGACACTGCGTCAGCGGCGGGGGAGCAGCCCGATCCGGTCGTAGACGTCGGCGAGGGTCGCCTCCGCGATCTCGTTCGCGCGCGCCGCGTTCACCGACAGGATGCGGTCGAGCTCGGCCGGGTCGGCGAGCAGTTCGAGCGCACGCTCCCGGATCGGGCCGAACGTCGAGACGACGGCCTCGGCGACATCCTTCTTCAGATCGCCATAGCCACGCCCGGCGTAACGCTCCTCGAGCACCGGAACGCTGTCGCCGCCGAAGGACGACAGGATGGTCAGCAGGTTCGAGACGCCGGGCTTGCCGCCGCGGTCGAAGCGCACCTCGCGTCCGGTGTCGGTCACCGCAGACTTGATCTTCTTCGCCGTCTTCCCCGGTTCGTCGAGCAGCCAGACAATTCCGCTGTCGGAGACGGCGGACTTGCTCATCTTCGCTGCCGGGTTCTGCAGGTCGTAGATGCGAGCTCCCTCGGTGAGGATCACCGGCTCCGGCACCACGAAGGTCTGCCCGAACCGGCTGTTGAACCGGGTGGCGAGGTCTCGGGTGAGCTCCACGTGCTGCTTCTGGTCGTCGCCGACGGGCACGTGGTTGGTTTGGTAGAGGAGGATGTCAGCGGCCATGAGCACCGGGTAGGCGAAGAGGCCGAGCGAGGCAGCATCCGTCCCCTGCCTGGAGGCCTTGTCCTTGAACTGGGTCATCCGGCTCGCCTCGCCGAATCCCGTGATGGTGTTGAGCACCCAGGCGAGCTGCGCATGTGCGGGAACGTGCGACTGCACGAACAGCGTCGAGGCGGACGGGTCGATGCCCGCCGCGATGTACTGGGCGGCGGTGCGGCGGATCTGCTCGCGCAGCACCTTCGGGTCCTGGGGCACGGTGATGGCATGCAGGTCGACGACGCAGAAGACCGCGTCGTGGGTTCGCTGCATGTCGCGCCACTGCACGAGCGCGCCGACGTAGTTGCCGATGTGGAGCGAATCAGCGGACGGCTGCATGCCCGAGAAGAGGCGCGGTGTGCTGGTCATGTTGGGGGAGGTCCTGTCTCAGGCGGGTGTCAGATGGCGTAGTCGACGACGACGGGGGCGTGGTCCGACCAGCGCGTGTCGTAGGCGTCGGCGCGGTCGACGGTGTAGCCCGTCGCGGTCTCGGCGAGTTCTGCAGTGGCTAGTTGGTAGTCGAGCCGCCATCCGGTGTCGGTGTCGAAGGCCTTGCCGCGCTGACTCCACCACGTGTACGGACCCTCCACTTCGCCCGCATGGCGCCGGCCGATGTCGACCCAGCCGAGGCCCGGGCCGGTCGAGCCGTCGACACCGGCGACCTCCTCGCCGAGCGGGCCGAGAAACCGGTCGAAGTACGCCCGCTCGCGCGGGAGGAAGCCCGCATTCTTGCGGTTGCCCTTCCAGTTCTTGATGTCGAGCTCGCGATGCCCCACATTGAGGTCGCCGACCACGAGCGCGAGCTTCGAGTGGGCCGCGATCTCGGGCAGCCGCACCTCCATCGCATCCAGGAATTTGTACTTCTCCTCTTGCTTGGGGGTGTCGACCTCGCCCGAGTGCACATAGGTGCTCACGATCGTGATGATCTGCCCGCCGACCGTGTAGTCGGCCTCGAGCCAGCGGCCGGCGCTGTCGAAGTCGTCGGCGCCGAGCGAGACCCGGTGGATGCTCGCAACGCCCCGCGAGGCGATCGCGACGCCCGCGCGCCCCTTCGCCGTTGCCGCATCGTGCAGGATGTTCCACTCGGGCCCCAGCAGCCTCTCGAGATCCTCGGTGCCGGCGCGCACCTCCTGCATCGCGAGGATGTCGATCCCTCGCCCGTCGAGCCATTCGCCCATCCCCTTGCGGAAGGCGGCACGGACACCGTTCGTGTTCACGGAGGCGACGCGCAGGGGAGTGGTCATGCGTCAATCCTATTTTGCGCGGTCGGCCTGGTCCTGCCGCGGGTCGAGGCGTCGCAGCAGCCTGGCGAACACGCCGGGCCGACGCGCGTCAGCGGCGATCCGCTCGAGCTCGGCGATCCGCTCCCTCTCCGCGCGGGCGGCCTCGGCGGCCGCGGGATCGGCGGCAATCCCGTTGTCGGCCATGCCCACCGCGATCCAGGCCGCGCTGATCAGAATCACCTGGCAGACGAGGTTGAAGAAGATCAGCAGCCCGATGATGATCGCGAAGGAGGCGAGGAGCGGATTGCTGGTCGCCCCGCCGAGAAGGGCATTCCCGAGGGCCTTGAGGATGCCGAGCCCGACGGCTCCCAGGAAAGCGCCACCGATCAGCCGGTGCCGGGGGATCGGGATGCCGGAGAGGATCCGGTACAGGGCCGCGAGCACGACGGTATCGAGGGCGAGCACCACCACGAGGCCGATCGTGCGGCCGAGAATGGTCGCCACGAGCGAATCGGATCCGACGCCGACGAGGTCGAGGGCGAACCCGATCGCCACGGTGCTCCCGGTGGACAGCGCGGTCGAGACGATGAGCGCAGCACCGAACGCGGCTGCCAGCGCGAGGTCCTTGAGCTTGAGCAGGAAGAAATTCGTCGAGGGGCCAGCAAGGTCGAAGATCCGGCGGATCGCGTCCCGCGCCGAGGCGAGGAACCCCAGGGCGGTGAAGAGGAGACCGGCGAGGGCGAGGGCGCCGGTCCAATTGAGCGCCCCGGCCTCGAGGAGGTCGGCGGGGTCGATCGCGCCCGACCCGTCACCGGGGTCGATGAGGCCGGGAACCGCCGCCGCAATCGTGTCGATGAGCGAGTTGCGCAGCCCGATATCCTGCTGGATCACGAGTCCGATGATCGAGAACCCGACCCAGATGCCGGCGAAGACGGCAAAGATCGCCTGGTAGGAGAGGCCGGACGCCATGAGCGGGCCGCCGCGCGCGGAGTAGTGCGCGACCACCCGCACCGGCTTGGTTTTCGTGGCCCTCGCGACGAGCCCGGTCACCTTCCCCATCAACCCAGTCGAGGATTTGTCCTGGGCGGGTTCTGTGGAGGGCTCGGCCATTGGTCCAGCCTAACAAGCCGAGGATAGGCTGATGCCTGACGAGGTGGTCGTGCGAGGCGACCACGGGAGTTGCGTGCGCAGCGAAAGTGTCGCAGAGGAAGAGCGGATCATGGAACTAAACGGCATTGGAGTCGGCCGGGGCCTCGCGATTGGCCCCATTATGAGGATGCCGGAGCCCCTCGCGGCTCCCGAACCCGGTCAACATGGCGGCGACGCCGACGCGGAATACGCGGCAGCCTCCGCCGCATTCACCGCGGTCGCTGAAGATCTGGTGCAGCGCGGCGCGAAGGCCGGCGGAACGGCTCAGGAGGTGCTCGAGGCCGCCGCGATGATGGCGCAGGACCCCTCCCTCGCCGATGACGTCAAGGCCCGCATCAACGCCGGCACGACCGGCGAGCGCGCCGTATTCGAGGCATTCGCGACGTTCCAGGACATCCTCATCGGCATGGGCGGCTACATGGCCGAGCGGGCGACCGACCTCGGCGACGTGTCGCAGAGGATCATTGCCCGGCTGCGCGGCGTCGCGGCCCCCGGTATCCCCGAGAGCGACGAGCCATTCATCCTCGTCGCCCGTGATCTCGCTCCCGCCGACACGGCACAACTCGACCTCGCCAAGGTGCTCGCCCTGATCACCCGCGACGGCGGGCCGACCAGCCACACCGCCATCCTCGCCCGATCCAAGTCGATCCCCGCCATCGTGGGCGTTGTCAACGCATTAACCATCAAGGAGGGCACGCAGGTGCTCGCCGATGCCTCCACCGGGGTAATCACGATCGAGCCGGGACGCGAACTGCTCGAAGATGCCCGCGCCCGCATCGCCTCGCGCGCGGCCGCCCTGTCGGCCCCGATCACCGATGGTGCCCTCGCCGACGGCACGAGGATCCCGCTGCTGGCGAACCTCGGCAATCCGGCAGATGCGGCGAACGCCGTCGCCCTCGGAGCGGAGGGTGTCGGTTTGTTCCGCACCGAATTTCTCTTCCTCGACTCGAAGTCCGCGCCGACCGTCGAAGATCAGCAGAAGCAGTACACCGAGTTGCTCAGCCACTTCGCGGGCAAGAAGGTCGTCGTCCGCGCGCTCGACGCTGGCGCCGACAAGCCGCTCAGCTTCCTCAACGACGCGCACGAGGAGAACCCGGCCCTCGGACTCCGCGGGCTGCGTGCGCTCAGGGCAAGCGAGCACATCCTGCACGACCAGCTCGTGGCGCTCGCTGCGGCGGCCGCCGAGACCGATGCCGAGCTGTGGGTGATGGCGCCGATGGTGTCCGACTCCGAGGAGAGCGAGTATTTCGTGAACCTCGGCCGCGAACTGGGACTCACGACGGTCGGAGTGATGGCCGAGGTGCCCTCCCTCGCGCTCGTCGCCGACCAGGTGTTCGATTCGGCTGACTTCGTGAGCATCGGAACCAACGACCTGACGCAGTACACGATGGCCGCGGACCGGATGCTCGGAAGCGTCGCCTCCTTCCAGGACCCGTGGCACCCCGCCGTGCTGCGTCTGGTCAAGATGCTCGGCGACGCCGGAGCCGCCGTCGGCAAGTCCGTCGGCATCTGCGGCGAGGCCGCGGCGGACCCCGAGCTCGCGATCGTGCTCGTCGGCCTCGGCGCGACCAGCCTGTCGATGACGCCGGCAGCGCTCGCCGACGTGCGGGCGGCACTCATGGAGGTCACGCTCGACCAGGCGAAGGCACGCGCGGCGCGTGCGCTCGCGGCCCGGTCGGCGGCCGGGGCGAGGGCGGCGGCGGCCGGGCCGGTGCTGGTCTAGCGGGGGAGTGCATAAAAGCGGGGCCGACCGGGTCGGCCCCGCTTTTGTGTCTGCTGTGCAGTGCTGCGCTGGCTACGCCTTGCCGCGCATGATCGCCTGCTTGACTTCGGAGATCGCCTGCGTGACCTGGATGCCGCGCGGGCACGCCTCGGTGCAGTTGAAGGTCGTGCGGCAGCGCCACACCCCCTCCTTGTCGTTGAGGATGTCGAGGCGAACCTGGGCTCCCTCGTCGCGGGAGTCGAAGATGAACCGGTGCGCGTTCACGATGGCGGCCGGCCCGAAGTACTGGCCGTCGGTCCAGAACACGGGGCAGCTCGAGGTGCACGCCGCGCAGAGGATGCACTTGGTGGTGTCGTCGAACCGCTCGCGCTCGGCGGGGCTCTGGCGGCGTTCCTTGTCGGGCTTGCTCGCCGCGATGAGGAAGGGCTGCACATCGGCGAAGCTCTTGAAGAACGGGTCCATGTTGACGATGAGGTCTTTTTCGAGCGGCAGGCCCTTGATCGCTTCAACGTAGATCGGCTTCGACAGGTCGAGGTCTTTGATCAGCGTCTTGCAGGCGAGGCGGTTGCGGCCGTTGATGCGCATCGCATCCGAGCCGCAGACGCCGTGTGCGCAGGAGCGGCGGAACGTCAGCGAGCCGTCCTGCTCCCACTTGATCTTGTGCAGGGCGTCGAGCACGCGGTCGGTCGGGTAGACCTCGACATCGAAGTCTTCCCAGCGCGGCTCCGTGTCCACCTCCGGGTCGAAGCGCCTGATGATCAGCGTCGCGGTGAAGGTGGGGATGACGTCGGCTGCGGAGCTTTCACGCTCGAGCGTTGGAGCGCTCATCAGTACTTCCTCTCCATCGGGGGATAGTTGGTGATGACGACCGGCTTGGTGTCGAGCCGGATGTGCTCACCCGCATCGGCCGACTCGGGATCGCCCGTCAGGTAGGCCATGGTGTGCACGAGGTAGTTCGCGTCGTCGCGAGTCGGGAAGTCCTCGCGGAAGTGTCCTCCACGGCTCTCCTTGCGCGAGCGCGCCGAGTAGACGAGCACCTCGGCGAGGTCGAGCAAGAAGCCCAGCTCGACGGCCTCGAGCAGGTCGGTGTTGAACCGCTTGCCCTTGTCCTGCACAGCGATGTTCTTGTATCTGGCGCGCAGGCGCTCAATGAGCTCGGTGACCTCGCGGAGCGACTTTTCGGTGCGGTAGACCTGAGCGTTGCGGTCCATCGACTCCTGCAGCTCGCGGCGAATGTCGGAGATCCGCTCGGTGCCGTTGCCCTGGCGCACTCCGGCCAGGACGGCGAGGACGCCGGCGGCCGGGTCGACCGGCAGCGGCACGAACTGGGCGGTCTTGACGTATTCGACGGCGTTCTTGCCGGCTCGCTTGCCGAACACGTTGATGTCGAGCAGCGAGTTGGTGCCGAGGCGGTTGGAGCCGTGCACGCTGACGCAGGCGCACTCGCCGGCGGCATAGAGGCCGGGTACCACGGTGGTGTTGTCGCTGAGCACCTCGGCGTTGACGTTGGTCGGGATGCCGCCCATCGCGTAGTGCGCGGTCGGCAGCACCGGAACGGGCTCGTAGTACGGCTCGACACCGAGATAGGTGCGCGCGAACTCGGTGATGTCGGGCAGCTTCGCGTCGATCACCGCAGGCTCGAGGTGGGTGATATCGAGGAAGACGTAGTCCTTGTTCGGGCCTCCGCCACGTCCCTCGCGAATTTCGGTCGCCATGCAGCGCGCGATGATGTCACGCGGCGCGAGGTCCTTGATGGTCGGCGCGTATCGCTCCATGAAGCGCTCGCCCTCGCTGTTGCGCAGGATCGCACCCTCGCCGCGGGCCGCCTCGGAGAGCAGGATGCCCAGCCCGGCGAGACCGGTCGGGTGGAACTGGAAGAACTCCATGTCCTCGAGCGGAAGACCCTTGCGCCAGATGATGCCGACGCCGTCGCCGGTGAGGGTGTGGGCGTTCGAGGTCGTCTTGAAGATCTTTCCGTAGCCGCCGGTCGCGAAGATGATCGCCTTGGCCTGGAACACGTGGATCTCGCCGGTCGCGAGCTCATAGGCGACGACGCCCGACGGCTTGCGGGTCGCCTGGCCCTTCTTCGCTCCGGGCACGTCGGTCATGAGCAGGTCCAGCACGTAGAACTCGTTGAAGAAGTTGATGCCGTGCTTGACGCAGTTTTGGTAGAGAGTCTGCAGGATCATGTGGCCGGTGCGGTCCGCGGCGTAGCACGCGCGCCGCACGGGCGCCTTGCCGTGCTCGGCCGTGTGGCCGCCGAAGCGACGCTGGTCGATCTTGCCGTCGGGGGTGCGGTTGAACGGCAGGCCCATGTTCTCGAGGTCGATGACCGCGTCGATGGCTTCCTTCGCGAGGATCTCCGCTGCATCCTGGTCGACGAGGTAGTCGCCGCCCTTGACGGTGTCGAAGGTGTGCCATTCCCAGTTGTCTTCCTCGACGTTGGCGAGCGCGGCGGCCATACCGCCCTGCGCCGCACCCGTGTGCGACCTGGTCGGGTAGAGCTTGGAGATGACCGCAGTGTTGGCGTGCGGTCCGGCTTCGATCGCCGCGCGCATCCCCGCCCCGCCTGCTCCGACGATGACGACGTCGTGCTGGTGGTAGTGGATGCCGTCGATGACGGTGCCGCGCGTGTTCTCGTCGGTCGCGGCGCTCAAGGTCGACCTGCCGCGCAGAACGACGGAAGGAGATCGGCGGGAGCGCCGACCGGGCAGGGCTCAAAGGTGTAGATCACGAGGGTTCCCAGGATAAGCAGTACAACGGTGGACACGATGAGCGCGCCCGTGAAGATGGTGCGGAGGAGAGCGTTGCTCGCGTAGTCGTTGACGATCGTGCGCATGCCGTTGGCGCCGTGGATGAGGGCGAGCCAGAGCAGGGCGGTGTCCCAGGCGATCCAGAACGGGTCGGCCCACTTGCCGGCGACGAAGGCGAAGTCGATAGCCTTGACGCCCTCGCCGGCGATGAGGTTGACGAAGAGGTGCCCGAAGATGAGCACGACGAGGACCACCCCGCTCGCGCGCATGTAGATCCAGCCCCACTTCTCGAGGTTGACGCCGCGGCGGGTTGCCGCCCCGCGAGGGGCCCTCGGGGATTCGATGTTGACAGTCGACATGTTCTAGCCTCCGAACACGTTCATGAGGTGGCGGGGGGCGAAGCCGATGAGCAGGATGACCCAGAGCAGGATCACGACCACGAACATGAGCTTGTGGTATCGCGGTCCGACGCTCCAGAAGTCGATCAGGATGATGCGCAGCCCGTTGAGGGCGTGGAAGCCGATCGCGACGACGAGGCCGAGTTCACCGAGCCCCATGACGGGCGTCTTGTACGACTCGATCACGACGTTGTAGGCCTCGGGGCTCACCCGCACGAGTGCCGTGTCGAGAATGTGCACGAGGAGGAAGAAGAAGATGGCGACGCCGGTGATGCGGTGCAGCACCCACGACCACATTCCGGTGTTGCCTCGGTAGAGCGTTCCGGCCGGAGCTTTGGGGGCTCGGATCCGGGGCAGCGGGTACTTATTGACCCGGCCAGCGGTGGCGAGGCCTCCCGCGGATTTCTCAGACACGAGTAACCCTCCCTGCGGATGATTGTGGCCCCGACGCCGGGGCAAGCATTCGTTCGTTGGCCGAACGGCTCCAGTCTATTCCCGGGGTGACGGGGCAGGGTGCACCCCAGACGCACAACTAGCTCGACGTCGAGATACTTCCGGCCCCGTCGCGGGCGGGTGCCGCGGAGCGGTGCTCGCGCCCGACGTCGGCGTCCCTGCGTGCGATGGTGCGCGAGTAGTGGCCCATGAGGTCGGCGCACACGCTCTCCCACGACCTGCCGAGCACCGCGCGCCGGCCGGCCTCGCCCATCCGCAGTCGTAGCGCCGGATCAGCGGCGAGCGCCCGGACGAAGGACCGCAGCTCCGCACCGTCGCCCGGCTCGAACAGGAACCCGTCGATCCCATGCGCGACAAGGTCGATGGGTCCGCCGGCTTTGGGCGCGACCACCGGCAGGCCACTGGCGTGCGCCTCCTGCAGGGTCTGCCCGAAGGTCTCCTCTGTGCCGGTGTGCACGAACGCGTCGAAGCTCGCATACGCGGTGGCGAGTTCGGCCCCCGTGAGTACGCCGAGGTAGCTGACCGGCACGCCCCTGAGCGCGCGCTCGACCTGGGGCAGCGCCGGACCGCCGCCGACAATCGCGAGGCGGATGCCGGGCACTCCGCGGAGTGCGGCGAGCTGATCGAGTCGCTTCTCCGGGGCGATGCGACCGACGTACCCGATGATCGTCTCGCCGTTCGGCGCAAGCCGCTGACGAAGCCGGGCAGCGTCGGGGGAGGCGCGGTTTCGCGGGTGGTAACCCGCCAGATCGACCCCTCGTCCCCACCGGACGAGATTGCCCACGCCCGCGGCCGAGAGGTCGGACATGGATGCCGAGGACGGCACGAGGGTGACGTCGGCACCCTCGTGCACCCAGCGCACGAGCCGCCAGGCAATCCCGGTGGCGCGCCCGAGCTTGTTGCGGCGCGCGTAGCCGGCGACATCCGTCTGAAAGATTGCCACGGACGGGATGCCGGCGCGGCGGGCGGCGGCGATCGCCTGGGCGCCGAGCAGGAACGGGGATGCCGCATGGACGATGTCGGGCCGGAAGTCGCCCAGCAGCTTCTGCACGAGCGGGCTCGGGAGCCCCACCGGGAACTGGCGGTATGCAACATAGGGCACGGCGTGCACCGGGAACCCGGCGTAGCTCGCGGGGGCGCCGGCGGCGGGGGCGATTACGATCGCCTCGTGGCCGGCGTCGGCAAGGTGCTCGAGCACTTTGCACACGCTCGTGGTGACACCGTTGAGGGTGGGCAGAAAACTCTCGCTGACGACTGCGACTCGCACGTGGCTCCCCAATCAGGCTCCCGACGCCTGCGAGGCTAGGCGCCGCCGATGGCGTGCCGGTGAACCGCCGATTAAGGGCGTGCGCTGGGCCTCGCGTTAGGCTGACGCCATGACTTCGCAGCGGGATGGACTCGACAGGTTCTACAGCATCATCCCCGCGGGAGGGATCGGTTCGCGCCTGTGGCCGCTGTCCCGCGCCGACGCCCCGAAGTTTCTGCATGACCTCACCGGGTCGGGAAGCACGCTGCTCCGCGCGACGTGGGATCGCCTCGCGCCGCTCTCGGGAGAGGACCGCATCATGGTCGTCACCGGGCGGGCGCATCGAGCGGCGGTCGAGGGACAGCTGCCCAATCTCACCGATCCGAACGTGGTGCTCGAGAGTGAGCCAAAGGACTCGTCCGCGGCGATCGGCCTCGCGGCGGCGATCCTTGAGCATCGGGAGCCCGGCGTCATCGTGGGCTCGTTCGCGGCCGACCATGTGATCGCCGACCAGAAGGCCTTCCGCCGCGCCGTCGTCGCGGCGGTCGCGGCGGCGGATGCCGGCTACATCGCCACTATCGGCATCACGCCGACCGAGCCGGCCATCGGGTTCGGCTACATCCACTGCGCCGGCCAGCTCAACATCGCCGCGTCGCCGACGGCCGTCCGGGCCGACACCTTCGTCGAGAAGCCCGACCTCGAGACCGCGAAGGACTATGTCGAGGACGGCAACTACCTGTGGAACGGCGGCATGTTCATCTCGCGGGCCGACGTGCTGCTCGCACAGCTCGGCGAATCCGAGCCCGCGCTCCTCGCCGGACTCACCGAACTCGCGGAGGCGTGGGACACCCCGCGTCGAGGCGCTGTCGTCGACAGGGTCTGGCCGACACTCAAGAAAATCGCGATCGACTATTCCGTTGCGGAGCCCGCGGCCAAGGCGGGACGCCTCGCCGTCATCCCCGGTGACTTCGACTGGGACGATGTCGGCGACTTCGCGGCCATCGCCAAGCTCCACTCCACTGGCGGGCCATCCAACCTCGCGATCCTCGGCGAGAACGCGAGGGTGCTCGCCGACTCGTCCAGTGGCATCGTCGTCAGCCAGACCGGGCGGCTCATCTCCCTCATCGGAGTCTCCGACATTGTCGTCGTGGACACGCCGGACGCGCTCCTCGTCACGACGAGCGCGAATGCGCAGCGAGTGAAGGCCGTCGTCGACGCGCTCAAGCTCTCCGGCAGCAACGACGTGCTCTGATGTCGAACACTCGCCGCTTCCGCCCCGCCATCGCCGCTCTCTCGCTCGGCAGTATCCTCGTCCTCACCGGGTGCGCGACCCCGCCCGAGCAGGGGCCTGCGACGGAGTCGGATTTCTGCGCGGTCATGGTGACCAACTCGGGAGGCCTCGAGGATCGCTCGTTCAACCAGTCCAGCTGGGTCGGCTTGCAGCAGGCCGAGGAGGACCTCGGCATCGGGGCCCAAGTGCTGGTCTCCACCTCGGAGTCAGACCTGGCCCCCAACGTGCAGGCGGCCGTCGACACCGGGTGCGGCTTGATCCTCACCGTGGGCTACGAACTGGCCCCGGCGACAGCGGAGCAGGCGGAGCTCAACCCCGACGTCGACTTCGCGATCGTCGACGAGCAGATCGATGGGCCCAACGTGAAGCCGATCGTGTTCGACACCGCCCAAGCGGCATTCCTCGCGGGCTACCTCGCCGCCGGGGTCAGCACCACGGGTATCGTCGCGACGTTCGGCGGGGGAAACCAGCCGCCGGTCACCCTGTTCATGGACGGCTTCGTCGACGGCGTCGCGAAGTACAACGAGGTGCACAGCACCACGGTCGTCGCCCTCGGCTGGGACAAGGCGAGTCAGGACGGCGTGTTCACGGGCGACTTCGAAGACACAGGCAAGGGACTCGCCACCACGCGGGCGTTCATCGACCAGGGCGCCGACGTGATCCTGCCGGTCGCCGGACAAGTCGGTGAGGGTGCCGCCGCTGCGGCTCGCGACGCCGACGGTGTCGCGATCATCTGGGTCGACAACGACGGCTTCGAGACCCTCCCCGTCGACTACCGCGACCTCGTGCTCACCTCCGTGCTGAAGAACACTGGCGACGCGGTGGCCGAAATCGCGCGGACGAGCAGCGTGGATGCCTTCACGAATGCGCCCTACATCGGCACTCTCGAGAACGGCGGCGTCGGCCTCGCCCCTTACCATTCCCTCGCCTCGCGCGTGCCCGCCGAGCTTTCCGCTGAGCTCGATGGCCTGCGCGCGGCGATCATCGACGGCTCGCTCGTGATCAGCTCGCCGAGCGCACCGGAGTAGACGCGGGAGAACCTCCCGGTTACACCGGGGTTTCGGCCGGATCCCGGATTTGTAACCATTGGGCGACGGGACCTCAATTGTTGCCTCGTCGTGACGTAACGTGTCGTAACGTTGGCCCAATGCGGCCCGGCATCCGAATTCCGGGCACCACCCTGGAGGACACCTTGAGAAACCCCACCCGAAGGACCGCCTACAGCGGTCTGGCAATCGTCGCCGTCGGCATCCTGCTCGCCGGCTGTGCCGCAGCTCCCGAAGAAGACACCGACAACGGCGGCGCAGCCGAGCCCACCTCTGACTTCCTGCCCTGCATGGTCTCCGACACGGGTGGATTCGACGACAAGTCGTTCAACCAGCTCGGCTTTGAGGGCCTCCAGGCCGGTGCCGAGGCCGTTGGATCCGACTTCACCGAGGTCGAGTCGAACACCGATGCGGACTACGCGCCCAACCTCGACAACCTCGCCGCCGAGGGCTGCAACCTCATCGTCACGGTCGGCTTCAACCTCGCCGCCGCGACCGTCGAAGCCGCGAACGCGAACCCCGACATCGACTACAGCATCATCGACGACGTCGCCGACACCGACTTCGACGGAACAACAGACGCCGAGAACATCAAGCCGATCGTCTTCGACACGGCGCAGGCTGCGTTCCTCGCCGGCTACGCGGCCGCGAGCTGGACCACCTCCGGCATCGTCGGAACGTTCGGTGGCATGAACTTCCCGACGGTGAGCGTCTTCATGGACGGCTTCGCCCAGGGCGTCGAGTACCACAACGAGCAGAAGGGCACCGACGTCAAGGTCCTCGGTTGGGACACCGCAGCTCAGGATGGAACGTTCATCGGCGGCTTCGAGCCCGGAACCGACGCCCTCGCGGCGGCGAACAACCTCATCGACCAGGGCGCCGACGTGCTGCTCCCCGTCGGTGGACCGATCTACCAGAGCGCTGGCGAGGCGATCAACGCAGCCATGACGGCCAACCCTGACCGCAAGATCGCGATGATCGGTGTTGACGCGGACCTGTACGTGAGCGACCCGACGTACTCCACGCAGTACCTCACGTCGATCCTGAAGGGCATTGACGTTGCCGTTGCGGACGTCGTGGAGGCGTCGGGCAACGACAACTTCGACAACACCCCGTTCCTCGGCACCCTCGAGAACGACGCGGTCGGGCTCGCCCCGTTCCACGACTACGAGGGCGAGGTGTCCGACACGCTGCAGGCCGAGCTCGACGAGATCAAGGCCGGCATCATCGCCGGTGAGATCACGGTTGCGTCCTACCTCGCCGGCTAGTCCCGGATAGCAGTACCGAGAACGGGGAAGCCAGTGAATCTGGCTTCCCCGTTCTGCTTCAGCGCCGCATCAGGATTGGCCTTTTCTGCCCAGTAGATTGGACCCCATGAAACTCGAACTTCGCGGGATCACGAAGCGATTCGGATCCTTCGTGGCGAACGACCACATCAGCCTCACCGTCGAGCCTGGCGAGATCCACGCGCTCCTCGGCGAGAACGGTGCCGGGAAGTCGACCCTGATGAACGTGCTCTACGGTCTCTACCGGGCTGAGGAGGGCGAGATCCTGCTGGACGGCGCGGAGCAGCGCTTCGCCGGCCCCGGCGACGCGATGAACGCCGGGATCGGCATGGTGCATCAGCACTTCATGCTCATCCCCGTCTTCACCGTCGCCGAGAACGTCATGCTCGGCCATGAGAAGACCACCTTCGGTGGTCGGCTCGACCTCGCATCGGCGCGCAAGACGGTGCTGGACATCTCATCGAGATTCGGATTCCATGTCGATCCGGATGCGCTCGTCGAGGACCTTCCCGTGGGTGTGCAGCAGCGGGTCGAGATCATCAAGGCACTCTCCCGCGACGCCAAGGTGCTCGTGTTCGACGAGCCGACGGCCGTGCTCACCCCGCAGGAGACCGACGAGCTCATCGTCATCATGAAGCAGCTGCGCGAGGCCGGCACGTCGATCGTGTTCATCACCCACAAGCTGCGCGAGGTTCGCGAGGTCGCTGACCGCATCACCATCATCCGTCTCGGCAAGGTCGTCGGCGAGGCTCTGCCGACCGCGAGCAACAAGGAACTCGCGTCGCTCATGGTCGGGCGCGCCGTCGAGCTCACCGTCGAGAAGGACCCGGCCAAGGTGGGAGCGGCCGCCCTCGTTGTCGACAACCTCTCCGTCGTCGACATCCACGGCCAGATTGTTGTCAACAAGGTGAGCTTCGAGGTGCACTCCGGCGAGATCCTCGCGATCGCGGGCGTGCAGGGAAACGGCCAGACCGAGCTGACCGAGGCGCTCCTCGGCCTCCAGGAGCGGGTCACCGGCACGATCAGCCTCGACGGCACGCGGCTCACCGGACTGAGCGTGCGAAAGGTGCTCGACGCCGGCGTCGGGTTCGTGCCAGAGGACCGGCAGGAAGACGGACTCGTCGCCGAGTTCACCATTGCCGAGAACCTCATGCTCGACCGCAGCACCCGTGAGCCGTTCGTCAAGGCGGGATCGCTGCAGCTCGCCAGCCTCGCCGAATTCGCCGAGAAGAAGATCGTCGAGTTCGACATCCGCGCCCAGGGAATCACGACCAACGTCGGCCGCCTCTCCGGGGGCAATCAGCAGAAGGTCGTCCTGGCCCGCGAGCTCAGCCGCGACCTCAGGCTGTTCGTCGCGGCCCAGCCGACGCGCGGACTCGATGTCGGGTCGATCGAGTTCGTCCACACGCGCATCGTGGAAACCCGCGACGCCGGCACACCGGTCATCGTGGTCTCGACCGAGCTCGACGAAGTCGTCGCGCTCGCCGACAGGATTGCGGTCATGTACCGCGGAGGGATTGTGGGAATCGTGCCAGGCGATACTCCGAGAGAGGTGCTCGGGCTCATGATGGCCGGAGCCAGCCACGCAGAAGCAACGGGCGAATCGGCGGTGCACACCGCATGAGCGAACAGATCCCGTCCCGCGGACAGGTCGATCCCGTCGCCGTCGAGGAGGCCACCGCGCCGGCCCCGGGCGAGACGCCCCCAGACGAGCCGCGCTCGTCCGCTTTCCTCCGCGACCTGATGGGCGGAAGTGCCGCGATCTCAGTGCTCGCCGTCGTTCTCGCGCTCGCCGTCGGTGGTGTGCTCATCGCCCTGACGAACGAAAACGTTCAGAGCGCAGCCGGCTACTTCTTCTCCCGCCCCTCCGACATGTTCCAGGCGATCTGGGATGCCGTGTTCGGCGCCTACCGCGCATTGTTCCAGGGATCCGTCTACGACTTCCGGCGTGACACCTTTGCCGCCGGCATCCGCCCCCTGACAGAGACGCTCACCTTCGCCACCCCGCTCATCGCCGCCGGCCTCGGTGTCGCGCTCGCCTTCCGCGTCGGACTGTTCAACATCGGCGGGCGCGGGCAGATGCTCATCGCCGCCGCGTGCGCCGGCTGGGTCGGCTTCTCGCTCGAACTGCCGTATGGCGTTCACCTGTTCGTGGCGGTGCTCGCCGGCGTTCTCGGCGGGGCCGTCTGGGGTGGCATAGTGGGTCTGCTCAAGGCCAGGACTGGCGCCCACGAGGTCATCGTGACGATCATGCTCAACTTCGTCGCCCTATACCTGGTGTCGTTCCTCCTCCGCACCCCCGTGCTCCAGGCCCCCGGCAGCAACAACCCCAAGACGCCACCGATGGCGGACACCGCTGTCTTCCCGCCGCTCCTCGGGTCCGGGTACAACGTGCACGCCGGCCTCCTGTTCGTGATCGCCGCCACCATCTACGTCTGGTACCTCCTCGGCCGCTCGAGCATGGGGTTCCAGTTCCGCGCCGTCGGCGAGAACCCCAACGCCGCACGGGTCGCGGGCATCAACGTCAAGAACGTCTACGTGACCGCGATGCTCATCTCAGGCGGCCTCGTCGGGCTCGCCGGTGTGTCCCAGGTGCTGGGCACGATCACAACCGGCTTCGGCTCCGGCATCGACGCCGGCATCGGCTTCGATGCGATCACGGTGGCGCTTCTCGGCCGGTCCAAGCCCTGGGGCGTGTTCTTCGCCGGAATCCTCTTCGGGGCGTTCAAGGCGGGTGGATTCTCGATGCAGGCCGCCGAGGGCATCCCCGTCGACATCGTGCTCGTCGTGCAGTCGCTCATCGTGCTGTTCATCGCGGCGCCGCCGCTCGTGCGGACGATCTTCCGTCTCCCCACGCCAGGCCAGCCCGCAGCTGCGCGATCGAAGAAGAAGGCGGTAGCGAAATGACGACCGTGACCCGAGCGCAGGACGCCCAGTCGCGCATCGTGCTGGAGAAGGCCGAGATCCGCAGCTGGAAGGCGCCGATCGCGCTCGCCGTCTTCGTGCTCATCGGCGCCGTCGTCTTCATCGCCTTCGGCCGCGACGGGGAGTCGACGTTCGTGCTGTCCCGACGCGTCGACGTCATCCAGCTGGCCGACATCGTCCTCCCCACACGAGTCGCCTGCGTCGTGATCGTGGTGCTTCTCGCCGCGATCACGCTCTGGAGCGCGTACCTCGCCTACCGTGCGCGAAAGACTCCGGTCTGGGCGCTCGGCGTCTTCGGCTTCCTGTTCGTCGTCGGGTTCCTCACCTGGGCGGCCGCGGGAGCCAGCATCCCGGTCAGCGGGCTGCTCATCGGCACCCTCGGCATCAGCGTCCCGCTCATCTTCGGTGCGCTCGGCGGTGTCATCTCGGAACGCGCGGGTGTGGTCAACGTCGCGATCGAGGGCCAGCTTCTCGCGGGCGCCTTCGTCGCCGCTGTCGTCGCGTCGATCACGAGGCAACCGCTCCTCGGGTTGGCAGCAGCCATGCTCGCAGGGGTGCTCGTGTCGTTCGTCCTGGCCGCGTTCGCGATCAAGTACCTCGTCGACCAGGTCATCGTGGGTGTCGTGCTCAACGTGCTCGTCGCGGGGCTCACGAGCTTCCTGTTCTCCCAGGTTCTCACCGAGGACACCGCGCTTCTGAACTCGCCGCCCGGGTTCGACCCGATCAACATCCCGATCCTGTCGGAGATCCCCATCCTCGGGCCGGTGCTCTTCCGGCAGACGATCATCGTCTACGTCATGTATGTTGCGGTCGCCGCGGTCTGGTTCGGCCTGTACCGCACCCGCTGGGGCCTCCGTGTGCGGTCAGTGGGCGAGCACCCGCAGGCCGCCGACACCGTCGGCATCAACGTCGCGAGCACGCGCTTCTGGAACGTCTCGCTCGCGGGGGCCATCGCCGGGTTCGGCGGGGCGTACCTCACGCTCGACGCCGTCGGGTCGTTCAACAAGGAGATGACGGCCGGAGCCGGGTTCATCGCCCTCGCGGCCGTGATCTTCGGCCGCTGGGATCCGATCAAGGCGACGCTCGCCGCGCTCCTGTTCGGGTTCGCGACGAACCTGCAGAACGTGCTGAGTATCATCGGGTCGCCGGTGCCGAGCGAGTTCATGCTCATGCTCCCGTACATCGTCACGATCTTTGCCGTGGCGGGGCTCGTGGGCAAGTCGAGGCCGCCGGCCGCCGACGGCAAGCCGTATATCAAGTCATGAGTGCCGAGCGGCCGGACCCCATCGACTGGGACGCACTGCGCGCCATCGCGCTCGAGGCCATGGGTCACGCCTACGTGCCGTACTCGAAGTTTCCGGTCGGTGTCGCGGCGATCGTCGACGACGGCCGGGTCATATCGGGCTGCAACGTCGAGAACGCCTCCTACGGCCTCACCCTGTGCGCCGAGTGCGCGTTGGTGTCGAGCCTGCACATGACCGGTGGCGGCAGGCTCGTCGCCTTCACCTGTGTCGACGGAAACGGCAATGCGCTCATGCCGTGCGGGCGCTGCCGACAGCTCCTGTTCGAACATTCCGCGCCAGGCATGCTTCTTGAGACCGTCTCCGGCATCCGCACGATCGACGAGGTCATCCCCGACGCGTTCGGGCCGCGCACGCTAGAGGAGTACCGCCAGTGAGCACCGTTCTATGAGCACCGTTGAGCCGTTCGACGTCGTCGATCTGATCCGCACGAAGCGCGACCGGGGGGAGCTCGGAACCGCGCAGATCGACTGGATGATCGACGCCTACACGCGCGGCTACATCGCCGACGAGCAGATGGCCGCGATGACGATGGCGATCTTCCTCAACGGCATGGAGCGGCGCGAGATCCGCGACCTCACGCTCGCGATGATTGCGAGCGGCGAGACGATGAACTTCGACTCCCTCTCGAAGCCGACCACCGACAAGCACTCCACCGGCGGCGTCGGCGACAAGATCACGCTTCCGCTCGCACCCCTCGTCGCCTCGTTCGGCGTCGCTGTGCCGCAGCTGTCGGGGCGCGGCCTCGGTCACACCGGCGGCACCCTCGACAAGCTCGAGTCGATCCCGGGCTGGCGCGCCGACCTCACCAACGACGAGTTCTTCGCCCAGCTCGAGAGCGTGGGATCGGTCATCTGCGCCGCGGGCGCCGGCCTGGCCCCCGCCGATAAGAAGCTCTATGCCCTGCGCGACATCACCGGCACCGTCGAGGCGATCCCGTTGATCGCGTCGTCGATCATTAGCAAGAAGATCGCCGAGGGTACCGCCGCGCTCGTGCTCGACGTGAAGTTCGGCTCGGGCGCGTTCCTGCAGGATCAGGCTCGCAGTCGTGAGCTCGCCGAGACCATGGTGCGCTTGGGAACGGATGCCGGTGTCGCGACGGTGGCGCTGCTCACCAACATGAACGTGCCGCTCGGTCTCGCGATCGGCAACGCGAACGAGGTGCGCGAGTCGGTCGACGTGCTCGCCGGAGGAGGACCGGCCGACGTGATCGAACTCACCGTAGCCCTCGCCCGCGAGATGCTCGCCCTCGCCGGCCAGCCCGACGCCGACGTCGAGAGCGCGCTCCGGGATGGCCGCGCGATGGACACTTGGCGGGCGATGATCGCCGCCCAGGGCGGGGACCCGGATGCCGCGCTCCCCGTCGCCCGGGAAACGCACGTCGTGACCGCCCCGCGCTCCGGCGTGCTCGTGGAGCAGCAGGCACTCCCCTTCGGAATCGCCGCCTGGCGCCTCGGCGCCGGTCGTGCCCGCAAGCAGGACCCGGTGCAGCACGCATCCGGGATCGACCTGCACGCCAAGCCCGGCGACACCGTCACGGCGGGCCAGCCGTTGTTCACGCTCAGCGCCGACGAGCCGGAGCGGTTCGCCCGGGCCCTCGAGTCGCTCGAGGGATCCTGGCGGATCGGCGACGACGGCGACGAGGTGCTTACGGGCGGACCGCTCATCGCGGATCGCATCGGGGCGTGAGCTCGTTCCGCCGGTCGGGCTCGCCACGCCCGCCCGCCCGCCGGACATTCGACTGGATGTTCCGCAGCCGCGTCGACGGCCGCGTCGTCATGGGTCAGGCGCCGAACCTCGCGATCCTGATCTTCACGGGAGCTCTCATCCTGGCGTTCGTGCTGCCGCCGCGCGCCGCAGTGGTGTTCGGCGTGATCGCCTACGGCTCCCTTGCATGGTGGGCGTACGACGAGCTGTTCTTCGGCGTGAACCCGTTCCGCCGAATGCTGGGTGCCGCGGCTGTCGTGGGCCTCGCGGCCGCGGCGGTCGCCGCCATCCGGGCCTGAGCGGCGGATTTCGGCGCCCCCGCCCCTCGCCCACCCGGCAGTGGCGCTGAGAGTACGCACTTTGGCTGTTGCGCGGCCGCAGGGAGAGCCGAAACACGTACTCTCGCGCCCGTCTCACCAGTGGCGGATCGGCCTGCCGTCCCATCCGCCCGCCATCAGCGCCGTGCGCAGCCTGCCAATTAGCCCGGCAGGGTCGCGGTAGTCGGGCGAGTGGGCGCGGATCGCGATCCAGTTGATGAGCTGCAGGGCGTTGATGCGGCGGATGTCTTCGGCCCACTGGATCCGGTCCCTGCGGTGATGATCGCCCTCGTATTCGAGGGCCACCCGAAACCTTCGCCACGACAGGTCAGGCCTCGCGACAAATTGGCCCACAGCATTCCTGACCGGCTCATTCACGTCGGGAGACGGCAGGCCAGCCTGGAGTATGGCGATGCGGATCTCGCTTTCGGGTGGGGAATCGGACCGCTCGGAGAGCAGGGGAAGCGCCAGGCGAAGCATCCGCGGGCCCCGTCGGCCGGGGAAACGCGCCACCGCGGTCTCGAGCCGCACGAGGGAGGTGGCCGGATTCCGCCGCCATAGGAGGAAGTCTCCCGCGCCGACGAGCTGCGGCAGGGTGAGTGACCCTGCGAGGTCGCACCACGTGCGCTCGGGCGAGGTCAACGCGAGGCCCGCCGAGAAGGCCAGATCGCCCTCGAGGAGGGTGAGGTGGTGCGAGCGGATGCCGGTGGCTTCGACCCGCCTCTCGCCCGCGCGGACACCGATGTGCAGGGGGAGCCAGGGGTGGCCGACAGGGAGGGGGATCCGCAGCAGGCCCGCCGCCGTCGGCCCGCAGAAGAAGGACCGGGGCGGCATCCGCAGGGCGAAGGCCAGGCACAGCCGGAGCAGGCTCGCCTCGGCCGTCGCGAGGTCGCGGGTTCCGGCGAACGGCGCGGTGAGGTCCCGTCCCCGCAACCGCCCGCGCGCGAGCATGGCGTCGCGCGCCAAGAAGGGACCCGTCAGGAGGGAGGACGGGAGCGGATGCCGTGGAGCCATCGAACGAGAGTGCACCGGTGGCCGGGCCCAACGGGCGGACTCTCCACAGCCGAGGAGGCTTCGACCGTGAGAGCACGCGAAACGGCGCTTTCGGGGACTCCCGAGCAGCCCAAACGCGTGCTCTCGCGATCCGGCTGAGTCTGGCGGGCCACGTGCGACTTTGACGACGCCCGCGGGCTTACAGCTCGACGTCGCCGATCCGCTCGAGAGCATCCACGATGAGCGCCCAGAACCTGGCGTGGTCGAGGTCGGTCGCCGCGTGCGTCGTGCAGTCGGCCGGCGCCGGGGAGCGGAAGTCCGCGACGGTCATGCCGAGCGTCAGGGTGCCGGCGAGCTCGACGTCGAGAGGTACCTTCACGACCGTCATCACCGAGGGATCGATTACGAGGGCGACGGCGCAGGGGTCGTGCACCGGCGGGAACTCGAAGCCCTGGGTCTCTCGGTAGGTCTGGCCGAAGAACTCGAGCAGTTCGAGCACGAACCGGGCCGGGCCCGTTCCGACCGCGGCGACCTTGGCCACGACATCCGGGGTCGCGACGGCCTGGTGGGTGAGATCAAGGCCGACCATCGTGAGCTTCCACGACTCGTTGAAGACGATGTGAGCGGCCTCGGGGTCGATCACGATGTTGAATTCGGATGCCGCGCTCCAGTTGCCGACGTGGTAGCCGCCGCCCATGAGCACGACCTCCTTGACGCGACCGGCGATGCGCGGCTCCTTGCGCACCGCGAGCGCGATGTTGGTGAGCGCGCCCGTCGGCACGAGCGTGATCGTGCCGGGTTCGGCAGCCATCACCGTGTCGATGATGAGGTCGACGGCGTGGCGCCCGTCGACAACGAGGACCGGCTCCGGCAGCACCGGTCCGTCGAGTCCCGACTCGCCGTGGATCGACTCCGCGACCTCCGCCGCCCGCACGAGCGGCCGGGCTGCGCCGGCGGCGAAGGGCACTCCGGTGATCCCCGCGATGCGCGCGACCGCGAGCGCATTGCGTGTGACCTTCTCGATCGTCTGGTTGCCGTGCACGGTCGTGACGGCGACGAGCTCGATCTCCTTGCTGCCGTGCGCGAGCAGAAGCGCAATCGCGTCGTCGTGGCCGGGGTCGCAGTCCAGAATGATCTTCGTCGCCATCGGGCAAGCATATATGAAAGTGACATTCATAGGCGTAGGGTGTCGGCATGGATGATCAGACAGCAGAACTCGTCAACCGTGGCCGCAAGCGCATCGAATGGATCCGTTCGCGGATGCCGCTGCTCGCGGCGGCACGCGCCGAACTCGCTGTCTCGAAGCCGTTCGACGGCCTGCGCATCGGCATGTCGCTGCACCTCGAGCCGAAGACCGCGGTGCTGCTGGAGACCCTCGCCGCTGGCGGCGCCGAGATTGTCGCGACCGGAAACCACGGCTCCACCCAGGACGACATCGTGGCCGTCCTGCGCGCCAACGGCATGACCGTCTTCGGTCGCAGAGACGACAGCGTGGAGCGGCACCGCGAGAACATTTCGGCCGTACTCGATGCCGCCCCGGCCATCCTGCTCGACAACGGGGGAGACCTCGCCGCGGGTGCCGTCGCGCGTGGCATCGAGTCCAGCATCCTCGGCGGCACGGAGGAGACCACCTCCGGTGGCGATAGGCTGCGCGGCGAGCTCGCCGGGCGCGTGCCGTTCCCCGTGATTGTCATCAACGACAGCCGGCTCAAGGCCATCGGCGAGAACCGGCATGCGGTCGGGCAGTCGGTCGTCGAGAGCTTCATGCGGATCACGAACATGATGATCCCCGGTCGTCGTTTCGTCGTGGCCGGCTACGGCTGGTGCGGCAGCGGGGTCGCCCACTACCTCCGGGCGCTCGGCGGCAAGGTCGCCGTCGTCGAGGTCGACGAACTCACGGCATTCGAGGCCGCGCTGGACGGCTATCGGGTTGATTCGCTGGAGAACCTCGCGGGCTGGGGCGAGGTGTTCATCACCGCGACGGGCCACCCCGGAGTCATCAGCGCGGAGATCTTCCCGCTGCTCGCGGACGGGGCGGTGCTCGCCAACTGCGGGCACTTCCCGTGGGAGATCGACGTGCCGGCGCTCACGGCAGCGGCGACCGGCATCCATCCCCTCGACGAGGCGATCGACCGGATCGATTTCGCCGACGGCCGGCACGTGATCCTCCTCGCCGACGGACGGATGATGAACCTCGCCGGCCGCGAGCCCAAGGGCAACTCGCTCGAGTCGATGGACCTCGGGTTCCTGCTCCAGGTGCTCTCCCTCGAACGCGTCGCGACCGCCGCCACCACCCTCGTCGCCGGCGCCCAGCCGGTGCCCGACGACCTCGACCGACTGATCGCCCGGCGCATGCTCGCGGCAATGGCCGCGGACCGCTGATGCCCGACCGCCCCGAACCGGTCGACGCGGCCGACGAGGCTGCCCCGGCGACGGATGCTGCGCCGACCGCAGAGTCCCCGGAATATGCTGTGCCCGCCCTCGACAAGGCCCTCGACGTGCTCGAGTTGCTCGCCGACCAGAGCGGCGGACTCACCCAGGCCGCCATCGCGACCGCCGTCGGACGCTCGGTGAACCAGATTTTCCGGGTGCTGCAGCGGCTCGAGCGGCGTGGGTGGATCTACCGCGATCGCCATTCAGGCCTGTACTTGCTCTCGACCAGGATGCTGGACCTCGCACACCGGCATCCGCCGCTACGGGGCCTCGTCGAGCTTGCGCTCGGCCCCATGCGCCGGCTCGCCGAGGCGGCACGCCAGTCGTGCAACCTCAGCGTGCTCGACGCCGTCCGGGTGCGCGTGATCGCGCAGGTCGAGAGCCCAGCCGACTTCGGCTTCCGGGTGCGCGTGGGTGCGGACTTCCCGATCGAGTCGACCGCGGCGGGCATCACGCTCACGGGCGGCGCTGCGGCCGGTTTCCTGCGGCGTGACGATCCCATGCAGCCCGGTATCACCGACCTCGTCGTGCCCGTGCTCGGCCGCGATCGCCAGGCCGTTGCCGCGCTCACGATCCCGTACGTCGCCACGAGCTTCAGCGAGATCGGCGTCGACGCGGTGCTTCGCGAGCTGCTCGAGGCCGGTCATGCGATCTCCGCCCGCCTGCAGGGGGCTGGACACGACGTCACCCGGTAGATTTGACCCCATGACCACATCCCCAGAGGACTACCGCCTCCGAGGCGGCGCGAATGTCAGCGCCCTCCCCAAAATCTCCCTCCACGACCACCTCGACGGCGGCCTGCGCCCGCAGACGATCATCGAACTGGCCGACGCCGTCGGCTTCGCCCTTCCCGAGACGGACTCCGGCGACCTCGCCCGATGGTTCTCCGAGAAGTCCGACTCCGGCTCCCTCGTCGAATACCTGAAAACCTTCGACGTGACGACGGCCGTCATGCAGACGCGCGAGGCGCTCAGCCGGGTCGCACGCGAGTTCGTGCAGGACCTCTCGAAGGACGGCGTGATCTACGGCGAGATCCGCTGGGCCCCCGAGCAGCACCTCACCGGCGGGCTCAGCCTCGACGACGCCGTCGAGGCTGTGCAGGACGGCATCGACGCGGGCGTCGACGACGCGCAGAACGCCGGATCCCGCATCCGGATCGGCCAGCTCGTGACGGCGATGCGCCACGCCGACCGTGGCCTCGAGATCGCCGAGCTCGCCGTGCGCCACCGCGACCGCGGCGTCGTCGGCTTCGATATCGCGGGTGCCGAGGCCGGGTTCCCCGCGAGCCGGATGCGCGAGGCGTTCGACTACCTCGCCCTGCACCTGTTTCCGGTCACGGTGCACGCCGGCGAGGCCGACGGGATCGACAGTATCCGCAGCGCACTGTTCGACGGCCGCGCCCTCCGGCTCGGCCATGGCGTGCGCATCGCCGAAGACATCGTGGTCGATCGCGAGACCGACGAGAGCAGCTATGTCACCCTGGGCTCGGTTGCCCAGTGGGTCAAGGATCGGGAAATCCCGCTCGAGCTGAGCCCGTCGTCGAACCTGCAGACCGGGGCGATCGCCGCGTGGGGCGACGACCTCGTGGACCACCCGTTCGACCTGCTCTATCAGCTCGGTTTCCAGGTGACCGTCAACACCGACAACCGGCTCATGAGCAACACCTCGTTGAGCAAGGAGCTCGTGCTGCTCGGCGACGCGTTCGGCTACGACCTGAGCGACTTCGAGGTCTTCCAGCTCAATGCCGCCGCGGCGACCTTCCTGCCGCTCGAGGACCGTGAGGAGCTCGTCGACCAGATCATCGCTGGCTTCGAGCAGGCCTGAGAATGCCGCTTCCGCCCCTCCCGGAGGAGGCCATCACCATCGGTGCGGATGCCCGGACCTGGCGTGAGGCCGTGCGCCTCGCTGGCGCGGGGCTCGAGGCATCGGGGGCAGCACGCTCGGGCTATTCCGATGAGATGATCCGCATGATCGAGGAGCACGGCCCCTACGTGGTCATCGCTCCCGGCCTCGCACTCGCGCACGCCCGTCCCGGGCCGGAGGTGATCAAGGACGGCCTTGCGGTCGTGACGCTGAGCACGCCCGTTGCCTTCGGGCATCCCCACAACGACCCGGTCAGCGTCGTGCTGGGGTTGGCCATCCTGTCGATCGAGGGGCACCTCGCCTCGGTCGCCGAGCTCGCGAACGTGTTCAACGATGCGAGTGCGATCCCTGCGATCGCTGCGGCGAAGGACGCCGCGACGGTCATCGCCATTATGACGAGGCAACAATGAAGATCGTCGCGATCTGCGGCGCCGGAATCGGCAGCTCCAGCATTCTCAAGGTCAACACCGAGCGTGTCTTGGCCAACCTCGGGCTTGAGGCCGAGGTCACAGCGGCCGATATCACTTCGGTGCGCACCGTGGCGGCGGACGCCCAGGTGATCCTCACCTCGGCCGAGTTCGTCGAGGCGATCGGCAAGACCTTCGCCGACGTGATCGTGATCGAGAACTACTTCGATCTGCAGGAGCTCACGGAAAAGCTGGAGAAGTCGCTGGGCTGAGCCTGCTGCCGCTGGGTGAGTAGGTCGCTCGGGTCGCGCGGCGACCGTGTCGAGACCGTGCGGTGGCCTGAGCATCCGCCCAGCCGCACCACACCGCTAACCCCCGGCACCATCAGGAGCCACAACGCGCGTCCTCAGTGGTGTCCCGCACTCGGCACGCCGCGGTGTCCCGCACTCGGCACGCCGCGGTGTCCCGCACTCGGCACGCCCAACTTCGTGCCGACTGTGCCCAATCGCGCCGAGAGTGCGCGTTCGAACAGGCACACTCGGCGCTAACAGGCACACTCGGACTTCGACACGGCCGCGCCAGAGCGCGCTGCTCAACCGGCAGATCGATCAGCCACCGTGTCGAAAGAGCGTCAGGCCAGGATCGCGCGGATTCCCGCGTCAAGCTCGTCGACGACGGCCTGCGCCGCGGCCTGCCGCTCCGCGCCGGTGCCCTCGGTGCTCGACGAGTCGATGTAGACCTTCACCTTGGGCTCGGTGCCGCTCGGGCGCACGATCACGCGCGCGCCGTCGGTGGTCCAGAAGCGCAGGATGTCGCTGGCCGGGAACGATCCGAATCCGCCGGAGAAGTCCTCGATGCGGTCCACGCGAATCGATCCGATCTCCCGCAGCGGGGCATTCCGCAGCTTCGTCATGATGCGCGGAACCTCGGCGAGGTCGGTCACGCGCACCGAGATCTGAGCCGACGCGAACGCGCCGAATTTCTCGGCGAAGTCGAGCAGGTGGTCGTCGATCGTCTTGCCGGCCGACTTCAACTCGGAGACGAGGGTGAGGAAATCGACGGCGGCCGAGATGCCATCCTTGTCGCGCACCTTGTCTGGATCGACGAGGTAGCCGAGGGCCTCCTCGTAGCCGAACGCGAGCCCGCCGGCGCGGGAGATCCATTTGAATCCGGTGAGGGTCTCGGCGAAGTCGAGGCGGTATTCGCGAGCGATCTCCCGCAGGGCGGGGGAGCTCACGAGGGAACAGGCGAGAGTACCGTCGGCGCCGGACTCAGCGAGCCGCTCCGCCGCGCGCCAGCCCAACAGGGAACCGACCTCGTTGCCGCTCAGCCGCCGCCAGCCGCCAGCCGCCGGGATCGCGACCGCGAGCCGGTCGGCGTCGGGGTCGTTGGCGATGATGAGTTCGGCGCCCGCCGTCGTCGCGGTCGCCATCGCGAGGTCGAGAGCACCGTACTCCTCGGGGTTGGGGAACGCGACCGTCGGGAACGCGGCATCCGGCTCCTGCTGCTCGCGCACCGAGACCGGTTCGCCGAACCCGGCATCGACGAACACGCGGCGGGCCGTGCGCCAGCCGACGCCGTGCATGGCGGTGTAGACGAAGGAGACCGGCGCCGGCACCGCCGGGGCGAGGGCAGCGGTCAGGCGCACGTAGTCGTCGACGACAGCCTCGCCCGCGGTCTCGAAGTCGGCGCTTCTGGGCAGGTCGGTCGCGAGCGAGCCGGCCGCGACGGCGCGGATTTGCTCGGCGATCTCGGCATCCGCGGGGGCGACGATCTGCGCGCCGCCGTCCGCGCCGCCCACGTAGACCTTGTAGCCGTTGTCGGCGGCAGGGTTGTGGCTCGCGGTCACCATGACCCCGGCGCTCGCCTCGAGCTGGCGCACGGCGAACGCGAGCACGGGCGTCGGGAGGAGGCGGGGGAGCAGGATGGCGCGCACTCCCGCGCCGGCCATGATCTCCGCCGTGTCGATCGCGAACACCCGTGAGTTCGTGCGGCCGTCGTAGCCGATCACGACGCTCGGGGCGCTCTCGCGAGAGAGCAGCCAGGCGGCGAATCCCGCCGCGGCCTGGCTGACGAGCACGCGGTTCATGCGGTTAGAGCCCGCGCCAATCGCCCCGCGCAGGCCAGCAGTGCCGAACTCGAGGCGAGTGTCAAAGCGGTCGTGCAGGTCGGCGACCGCCGATGGTGCGCCGCCCTCGGCATCCGCGACGACCGCCTCGAGCTCGGCCCGCGTCTCGGCGTCGGGGTCTTGGGCGATCCAGTCCCGGGCGACACGGATGAGGTCGTGCGTGGCCGTCACAGCGCGTCGACGATCTGGGCGAGGAGAGCACTGATGACCGGCTCGGCGTCGCGGCCAGCCTCGAGAACCTCGGCGTGGCTCAGTGGGGATGTCTGGATGCCCGCGGCAAGGTTCGTGATGAGCGACATGCCCAGCACCTCCATGCCCGCCTGGCGTGCGGCGATGGCCTCGAGGGCCGTCGACATGCCGACGATGTGCCCGCCGATCGCCTTCGCCATCTGCACCTCGGCCGGGGTCTCGTAGTGCGGCCCGCGGAACTGGGTGTAGACGCCCTCGTCGAGGGTCGGATCGATGCCCTTCGCGATGGCCCTGAGCCTCGACGAGTACAGGTCAGTGAGGTCGACGAACGTGGCGCCCTCGAGCGGGGAATCGAAGGTGAGGTTGATGTGGTCGCTGATGAGCACGGGCGTTCCCGGCGTCCAATGCGACTTGATGCCGCCCGCGCCGTTGGTGAGGATCATGATCCTCGCGCCGGTTGCCGCGGCGGTGCGCACACTGTGTACGACCCGTCGCACGCCGTGGCCCTCGTAGTAGTGGGTGCGCGCGCCGATCACGAGGGCGCGCTTGCCGCCGGGCAGCAGGATCGAGCGGAGCGAGCCGACGTGGCCTTCTAGGGCTGGACGGCTGAACCCCGTCACATCCGTCGCCGGGATCGTCGCGACCGTCTCGCCGATGAGGTCGGCCGCTTTCGCCCAGCCCGATCCGAGGGTCAGTGCGATGTCGTGGTGGTCGACACCGGTGAGGCGCGCGATGTCCGCCGCGGCGGCTGCAGCGACCTCGATCGGATCCGTCATCGGATCATCCAGCACATGGCTCTGCGTTGTCGACATAGACCCCACCCTATTCACTTGGGCGGGCGCCGCCGCGCCTTTCGTTTGGGAGGGTCGCGGCGGTAGGCGAGAATGAAGCCATGTCCTATGAGTTCGAGCGAAAGCAGCGCATTGCCATCCTCGGGGGAGGGCCGGGTGGATACGAGGCGGCCCTCGCCGGTGCCCAACTGGGAGCCGACGTCACCCTCGTTGAACGAATCGGTGTCGGCGGCTCCGCCGTGCTCACCGATGTCGTGCCGTCGAAGACGCTCATCGCCACCGCCGAGGCGTCCAACTCCATCGGCGAGGCCGCCGATCTGGGCGTGCAGTTCTTCACCCGCGGCGACTCCGGGCGGCCCGTGCGCCCCGAGGTCGCGGTGAACCTCTCCGCCGTCAACGCCCGACTGATGAGGCTGGCCCGCCAACAGTCGGAGGACATGAAGTCCGGCCTGATCAAGGCGGGCGTGCGCATCGTGCAGGGCGACGGCCGGCTCGACGGACCACAGCGGATGATCGTCTCGACCGGCCGAGGCAAGGGCGCCACGGACTTTGACGAGATCGACGCCGACACCGTGATCGTCTCGGTCGGCGCGAGCCCGCGCATCCTTCCCACCGCCAAGCCCGACGGTGAGCGCATCTTCACCTGGACCCAGCTCTACACGCTGAAGGCGATCCCCGAGCACCTCATTGTCGTCGGCTCCGGCGTGACCGGGGCCGAGTTCGCCTCGGCCTACACCGCGCTGGGCTCGAAGGTCACGCTCATTTCGAGTCGTGACCAGGTGCTCCCTGGTGAGGATGCCGACGCCGCGCGGGTGATCGAGGACGTTTTCAAGCGCAACGGCATGACGGTGCTCTCGAAGTCGCGGGCCGAGTCGGTCAAGCGCACCAAGGAGGGGGTCGTCGCGACCCTCGCCGACGGGCGCACCGTCGAGGGCACCCACTGCCTGCTCGCCGTCGGCTCGATCCCGAACACCGCCGGTATCGGACTCGAGGATGCCGGCATCCAGCTCACCGAGTCCGGCCACATTCGGGTCAATCGGGTGGCGCGCACCTCGGTGCCGAGCATCTACGCGGCCGGCGACTGCTCCAATTTCCTTCCGCTCGCCTCGGTCGCCGCGATGCAGGGTCGCACGGCGGTGTACCACGCGATGGGGGACGCCGTGAACCCCACCGAGTTGCGCAATGTGACCTCGAACATCTTCACGCAGCCCGAGATCGCGACCGTCGGCTGGACGCAGAAGCAGATCGAAGACGGACTCGCCCAGGGCGACATCTACAAGCTGCCGCTCGCCTCGAATCCGCGCGCGAAAATGCAGGGCATCAAGGAGGGCTTCGTGAAGCTCTTCGCCCGCACCGGGTCGGGCACCGTGATCGGCGGTGTGATTGTCGCGCCGCACGCGTCCGAGCTCATCCTGCCGATCGCGATCGCGATCGAGCACCGCCTGACGGTCGACCAGATCGCGCAGGCCTTCGCGGTGTATCCGTCGCTGTCGGGCAGCATCACGGATGCCGCGCGGGCGATGCACATCGTCGCGTAACCGGCTTCTTCGCTGTCATTATTCAGGAGTCAGGGCCGGGTGACCCTTTCAGAATTCAGGAGTTGGGGCTGGGTGACCCTTTCGGAATTCAGGATCGATGACCACTCCCGCCCTGTTTTTTTGTGGGATTCATCTACGGTTGCGGCGCGGAATTGTGACTGAGTGCCTGATTTCGGGCGGGTGGCTGCAGGGCATCCTGAATGATGCGGAGCCCCGGCAGCGATGACTCCTGAATGATGAAAGTCGACCCGAGCCGCAACTCCTGAATGATGAGAGCAGCGGGCGAACGCGTCGGCGGATGCTGTCCTCCCCAGCGGCAGCGCGGCATCCGGTTCGACGAATGTCCGGGTTCACGAGCACCATGCACTTCCGCTGGCCCATGCTTCCCGCATGAAATCGGTCCAGACAACGGTGGCCGCGTTCGGCGGCATCGCCACCCGGCAGCAACTTATCGATGCCGGCCTCAGCGGGTTCGACCTGACGATCGCGGTCAAGCGGGGCGAGGTGCGACGCGTGCGCCAAGCCCGCTACGCGACGGCGGAGGCGACCTTCGACGCACTCGCGGCGGCCCGAGTCGGCGGACTCCTCGCTGGCACGTCCGCCGCGAGGAGCTACGGCCTCTGGGCGGGATTCGACACGCGGCTGCATATTTCGGTCGGGGCCAATTCGGCGCGGCTTCGCACCAACTACCCTCCAAGTTTCAGCGTGCGTCCGGTCGAACTCACTCCCGATACCTCCCGGCGGCGGATTGTGCTGCACTGGCTCAAGGACGGTGCCGTACCCGAGCTCGGACCAGAATGCTGGCGGGTCTCGCTGCTCGTCTGTCTCAGGCAGGTGGTCGCCTGGTGCGACAGAGAGACGGCGGTGGCCTGCGTCGACTCTGCGCTGACGCTCGTCCCCCGAGAGGTGCTCACCGAGGCCTTCTCGGAGGCGACGATCGCGCACCAGCGTGTTGTCGACGAGTGCCGCCCCGGGAGCGATTCAGGATATGAATCGATCGTCCGGCAGCGGCTGGCGGCGATCGGAATCGTCCTGATCCAACAGGTCCATCTCCCGGGTGTCGGGAGAGTGGATGGGCGGATTGCCGGGACCAGAGTGATCGTTGAGATCGACGGCCGCAAATATCACGACGACCCGCAGGCGGTCGAGGAGGATCGCCGACGCGGTGCTGAGCTCGCAGCTTTGGGCTACACGCGAGTGCAGCTCAGCACAACGAAGATCACCAGCGACTGGCCGTGGTGCGTGCGCATGGTTCGCGGCGCGATAGCCCGGTTCCCCGATGCCGCGTAGTGGCTCTCCAACCCGCGAGTTGCCTCGACCGACGGCTTTCATCATTCAGGAGTTCAGCCGGACGACGAGATTCAGAATTCAGGAGCATTCGGGCGGCGGATGCTGATTTCCCCAGCATCCGTTCCCGATTGCAGCGATTCCCGCCGAAACTCAGCCCACACTCCTGAATGATGAAAGCCGCCAGTGACCGGCACCACCCCACACTCCTGAATAATGAAAGGCATCGGCCGATCAGGTCTGGATATCCAGCAGAAGGTGCCCGGACGAAACCGTGAGGCCGACCGTCGCGTTGAGGTTGGCGATCATGCCGTCCTTGTGCGCGGTGAGCGGTTGCTCCATTTTCATCGCCTCGAGCACGAGGATGAGGTCGCCCTTGACGACGCGTGCCCCGTTCTCGACCGAGAGCTTCACGATGGTCGCCTGCATCGGCGCCTTGACCGAGTCGCCCGTCGCGGTGACTACCGCACCCGAGCCGCGGCGCTTCGGGGCTGGCGGCGCGACCGGCCCGGCGCCGGCGGCACCGAGGCGGGCAGGCAGCCCGACCTCGACGCGCTTGCCGTCGACCTCGACGACGACGCTCGTGCGCACCGATGCCGGCTCCTGCTCAGCGAGCGACCCGCTCCACGGTTCGATGTCGTTGACGAATTCGGTCTCGATCCAGCGGGTGTAGATGCTGAACGGCTCGGAGGTGAACGCGGGGTCGCGCACGATCGCGCGGTGGAACGGCAACACGGTCGGCAGACCGGCGAGCTCAAACTCGTCGAGCGCCCGGCGCGAGCGCTCGATCGCATCGGCGCGGGAGGAGCCCGTGACGATGAGCTTGGCAAGCAGGGAGTCGAACGCGCCGCTGATGACGTCGCCGGTCGTGACGCCGCTGTCGACTCGCACGCCGGGCCCACCGGGGAAGCGCAGAACGTGCACGGGACCGGGGGAGGGCATGAAGTTCAGACCGGGGTCCTCGCCATTGATGCGGAACTCGATCGAGTGGCCCTGCGCGACGGGGTCGCCGTAGCCGATGGCCTGGCCCTCGGCGAGCCGGAACTGCTCGCGCACGAGGTCGATGCCCGTGACCTCCTCCGATACCGGATGCTCGACCTGCAGCCGCGTGTTGACCTCGAGGAACGAGACGGTGCCGTCCTTCGCGACGAGGAACTCGCAGGTTCCGGCGCCGACGTAGCCGACCTCGCGCAGGATCGCCTTCGACGCGGTGTACAGCAGTTCATTCTGTGCGTCGGTGAGGAATGGCGCGGGTGCCTCCTCGACAAGCTTCTGGTGTCGGCGCTGCAGCGAGCAGTCGCGGGTCGACACCACGACGACCGTGCCGAAGACGTCGGCGAGACACTGGGTCTCGACGTGGCGCGGCTGGTCGAGGTACTTCTCGACGAAGCACTCGCCGCGACCGAACGCGGCGACGGCCTCACGGGTCGCGGAGTCGAACAGCTCCGGCACCTCCTCGCGGGTGCGCGCGACCTTGAGCCCGCGCCCGCCACCGCCGAACGCGGCCTTGATCGCGACGGGCAGGCCGTGCAGGTCGACGAAGTCGAGCACCTCGGATGCGCCGGAGACGGGGTTGAGCGTGCCGGGTGCGAGCGGGGCGCCGACGCGCTCGGCGATGTGGCGAGCTGAGACCTTGTCGCCGAGCTGCTCGATGGCCTCCGGCGACGGTCCGATCCAGATGAGGCCGGCGTCGATGACGGCCCGTGCGAACGCCGCGTTCTCGGCGAGGAAGCCATAGCCGGGGTGCACGGCGTCGGCGCCGGACCGGCGGGCGATCGACAGGAGCTTTTCGATCACGAGGTAGGTTTCCGCCGAGGTGGAGCCGTTCAGCGCGTACGCCTCGTCGGCGAGCTTCACGTGGCGGGCGTCGCGATCCTGGTCGGCGTAGACGGCCACCGAGGCGATGGAGCTGTCGCGCGCCGCCCGGATGACCCTGACGGCTATCTCTCCACGATTGGCGATCAGAACCTTAGTTATCCGGGGCATAGTGCCCAACTCTATTGCCGCACAGCACGGTCGAATTGGCCACGACCCACAAAAAAGTGTCGTGTCGCAGCGAGACCTTCTACAAAACGGCGATGGTCAGCGGTTCCAGAGCGCCGGCCAGCTGACGTCGAAACCGCGGAAAAGGCCACGCAGCGCGGCCAGCGAGAGCCCGACGACGGCGTGCGGATCGCCCTCGATCGAGGTGATGAAGGGAGCTCCGAGGCTGTCGATGGTGAAGGCGCCGGCGACGGCGAGCGGCTCCCCGGTTGCGATGTAGGCATCGATTTCGTGATCGGTGATGTCCGAGGCGAACGTGACCGCCGACGTCGTCACCGAACCGGCTCCCCGGGCGGCGACCCCGGCGCGGTGGTCGATGAGCCAGTGCCCCGAGTGCAGGTGGCCGGTGCGTCCGCGCTGCAGCAGCCAGCGTTCCCGGGCGACGTGCGGCAAGTGCGGTTTGCCGTAGATGATGCCGTCGAGCTCGAACGCGGAATCGCCGCCGAGGATGAACCCGTCGATCTCCTGCCCATCGGGTGTGCGCCCCACGACGGCCTCGGCCTTGGCCCTGGCAAGCAGCTCGACCATCTCGGGGGCCCCGATCGGCCCGTGTTCCCCCACCCACGACGCGACGGCCGCATCCTCGTCGACGAGCGAGTCGATGACGACGGGCTCGATGCCCGCGGCGCGCAGCGTCGCGAGCCGCGCGGGAGAGGTGGAGGCCAGATAGAGGCGCACGGTGCTCCTATGCTCGATGGATGGGTGACATGCAGGGCGAACGCGTCGAGGTCGAGATTACAGGCGTTGCACATGGCGGAATCTTCGTTGCGCGGCACGAGGGGCGGGTCATCTTCGTCAGCGATGCGATCCCCGGCGAGCGGGTCATCGCGCAGATCACCGATGATGCGAAGTCGTCATTCTGGCGGGCCGACACCGTCGCGGTGCTCGACGCCTCGCCGCACCGCCGGCCCCACGTCTGGGACTCGGCCGCCCTGGACCGGGAGCCGGCCCAGCGCGCGGGAGGCGCGGAGTTCGGCCACATCCTTCTCGAGCACCAGCGCGAGCTCAAGCGACAGGTGATCGTCGATTCGATGAAGCGGATGGCGAAGCTCGACGTCGCAGTCGACGTCGCGGCGCTGCCATCCGGCGAGCTGGCCGGCGAGGCAGTCGCCGATGGGGACGGCACGGGATGGCGCACCCGGCTGCGGCTGCACGTCGGTGACGACGGCACACCCGGCCCGTATGCGGCCAGGTCGCACCGGGTGATCGAGGTGACCGAGCTTCCGCTCGCCGTGCCCGAGGCCCGAAAGGTTGCGCCGCTCGGCGAGAAATTCACCGGAGCGGACTTCGTCGACATCGTCGTGCCGTCGACAGGCGCCCCTCTCGTGCTGGTTGACGATGCGGCATCCGGTCCCACGAAGCACTCGAACCGCATCATCGAACGGGTCGGCGACCGCGATTTCCGACTCGACGTCCGCGGGTTCTGGCAGGTGCACCGGCATGCGGCCCAAGCACTGACCACGGCGGTGCAGCAGGCGATCGACGAGTCGCTCTTCGACGCGCGGGCCGCGAACCTCGACCTCTACGGCGGCGTCGGGCTCCTCGCGGCCGCGGTCGGCGACAGGTTCGGCCGGGCCGTGCGCATCACGAGCGTCGAGAGCGACGCGGGGGCGACCGACCACGCCGCCGAGAATCTCGTCGACTGGGTCGGCGCCGCAGCCGTCACGGCGCGAGTCGAGCGCTACCTTCGCCAGGTCGGTACCGAGGCGCGCGGCGCCGACCGGTCTCGGCTGCGGGCGGCGACCGTGGTCCTCGACCCGCCGCGGGCCGGGGCGGGCAAGGCGGTCGTCAGTGAACTCGTGCGGCTGGAACCGGCCCAGATCGTCTATGTCGCCTGCGACCCCGTTGCCCTCGCGCGTGATGTCGCCCTGTTCGCAGCCCAGGGCTACGAGATGTCCCGGCTGGTTGCCTTCGACCTGTTCCCGAACACCCACCACGTCGAGGCCGTCGCGACGCTTGTGCGGCGCTGACGGGCCCGGATTCTGACCGGCACGCCGCAGCAACCCACGCTGGCGCCTCGCGCCGCGTTAAGCTAGGCGGTGAGGCCGTCGTGGACGGCGGTCTGCAGGAGACAAGGATCACCATGGCCCAGCCAACAACGCACGTTCCCGTTGCGGGAGCGCCGGCGACGACCGTGCGCGTCTCCGTCGTGGACGACCACGAGTCGGTCAGGCTCGGGCTCAAGGCCGCCTGCACCGACGCGGGATTCGAGTTCATCGTCGCCGCGGCATCCGTCGACGAGCTGATTGCGCAGCTGGGCGGCCGGGAGTGCGACGTTGTCGTGCTCGATCTCTCGCTCGGCGACGGCTCGACCGTCACGGAGAATGTCAAGCGCGTGCAGGCCGTCGGCTCCGCGGTGCTCATCCACAGCATCGCCGACCGGGTCGCCTCGGTGCGCGAGGCCCTCGCAGCGGGCGCGGCAGGTGTCATCCCGAAGTCGTCCGCGACCAAGACCGTGATTTCCGCCGTCGAGACCGTCGCTCGGGGCGATGTGCTCAACAACCTCGAGTGGGCGACGGCCATCGACGCCGACAGCGACTTCGCCAAGGCGCAGCTGGGTCGCCGCGAGCGCGAGATCCTGCACCTGTACGCCTCTGGGTTCCCGCTCAAGCTCGCCGCGCAGCAGCTTGGCATCGGGTACTCCACGGCCAGGGAATACCTCGACCGTATCCGGGTGAAGTACGTGGAGGTGGGCCGACCGGCGCCCACCAAGGTCGACCTGCTCCGCCGAGCGGTCGAAGACGGCATCCTTCCGGGGCTCGACCCGGAAGCCGGTGATGGCCGCTAACGAACCACCCCACGGCGGGATGGGGCAGCCGCGAACATCTCGGAACCCGATCAGCCGTCGCCAGATCGAAACAGTCATCTCCCGGTCGACGGGGGTCTTCGGGCTGGTGTTCGGCGCTCAGACGGTGCCAGTCTTGCTCGCGCAATCCTCGTTTATGATCCCTGAGTGGTCGTTGTTCGCCCAAGGACTCCTCTTCGGAGGGCTGCTGCTGTCGGTCGCCGCCTCGATCCTGAAGCGGTGGGTGCTGATCGTCAACGGTTTCGTCGCTGTGGCCTGGTTCGTCGTGATGGCGACCTGGCCCACCGGGGTCGCCGATGTGGCCGTCGTGTCGGACGAGCGCCCCTGGCCGTGGTTCATCTGCACGGTGGCGACCGCCGCCGCCGCCGTCGCCTGGCCCGTGTGGGCCGCCGTCGTGGCGCTCGTGGTAGCGCCGCTCACCTACGGCATCGTGCGGGTGACGCCGGCCGGAGGGGCTGCACCGCTCGACCTCGCCGCCTACGACGTGATTTATGCGATCATCCTCGGCGGCACTGTTCTCATCATCATCACGATGCTCCGGCAGGCGGCGGCATCGGTCGACCTCGCCCAGTCGACCGCACTCGATCGCTACTCCTACGCTGTGCGCCAGCACGCCACCGAGGTCGAAAGGGTGCAGGTCGACGCGATCGTGCACGATAGCGTGCTCACGACCCTCATCTCGGCGGCGCGGTCGCACGCCCCGGAGGCCGAGGCGCTGGCCGTACGGATGGCGAGCAACGCGATGGGCTACCTGCGGGACGCCGCGGCGTCATCGCCGGATGACGCGACGAAGGTGAGAGTGGGCGATCTCGCCGTGCGGATCCGGTCGGCGGCCGACGCCGTCTCGGTTGCGTTCGAGTACCGGCCGGGCGAGATCAGTGACTGGGACCTCCCGTCGCAGGCCGCGGAGGCCGTGTACTCGGCCGCCGTGCAGTCGATGGTCAACAGCACCCAGCACGCTGGTTCCGATCCGAACACCACGAGGTGGGTCGGAGTGCGCTGTGCGCCCGGCGGCGGAGTGGTCGTTGTCGTCGGGGACACCGGCGCCGGATTCGACCCTCAAGCCGTGCCGACCGCGAGGATCGGGCTGAGGATCTCGATTCTCGAGCGGGTCAGTAATGCCGGCGGGCACGTCGACGTGGATTCGCGCCCCGGAGAGGGCACCGTCATCACGATCCGCTGGCCGGCCGCTGAGAGCGTCTGGCCCGGGTCTGGCCCGGATGCCGGCGAGGGTGCTGTGCCGGTTGCCGCCGGCGAGGGCGCGACATCGTGAGCATCTCGATTCCCCGCTATCTCATCGTGATGCTCGCGGCGGTGTTCTCGGCCTATCACCTGCTGCTCGCGGCGGTATCGATCGATGTCCCGGTGCGGAACGGCCCCTACATCGCAGCGATGGTGCTGTACGCGATCGCGACCATCGCGAGCCTGTGGCCGACGAAGTCGACCCGGATGCCGATCTGGATGGCGTCGTTCAACGTCGCAGTCTCGCTTGCCGTCGCACTCCTTGTGACGAGTCAGCTGCCAGCCGGACCGGGCAACAGCTACGCAGCGTGGCACACGGCCGCGATCGGCACGCTGATGGTCATCACGTCGACCCGGCGGCGCCAGTCGCTCGCCTGGATCGGCGTCGGCGCCCTCGCTGTCCAGACCGTTGCCTGGCAGGGCTTCGGCGCCCTACTCGAGGTCGGGACCCTCGGGAGCATCATCTGGGTCGCGATCTCCCACGCACTCGCCTACTCCCTCGCCTCTGCCGGACGCGACGCTCGCCACTACGCCCTGGCCGAGCGGGAAGCCGCCGAGTGGCGCGCGGCGCAGGAGGCGCATGTGTTCGAGCGCCAGTTCAGGCTCGGTCAGACCAGTCGCATGGCTGTTCCCATGCTGCGGGAGATTGTCGCGAGCGGAGGGGACCTCACGGACGCCCAGCGTGAGGAATGCCTGCTCCTCGAGGGGGCGATCCGTGATGAGATCCGCGGGCGCAAACTGCTCAACGACCGAGTGCGACACGAGGTCATGGCCTCCCGCAGGCGCGGCACGACCGTCACGCTGCTCGACGAGGGCGGAATTGACGACCTTTCCGAGGGTGAGCTGGATCGCGTGCTCAACCACCTCGCGAAGGCGATCGGCGGCTCGAAGGCCGACCGGATCATCGCGCGGACCGTGCCCCACGGATCCGAGACGGCCGTGACGGTCGTCGGGCTCAGCTCGGGCAGTGACGGCACCAGCTCCGCGCTCGGCCAGGAGTCAGACGACGAGGACGACGACGAGATCGACTTGTGGCTTGAGATTCCGCGAGTCGTCGAGCGTGGCGCACACGCCCTGTAAGCGGCGGGCTTAACGAGAAATAGGACCGGCCACCGGCCGGTCCTATCCAAATCCCCGAGTCAGGGCGATAACCCGAATACCGCCCTGACTCGCCCCCAATGCATTAGCCCGCTTACCCTAGTCGGCTAATGATTGGCGGTGTGCTCATTGAGCAACACCTAGCAAGAACAATCATGCAACGAACCGGGGGTCCCCGAAAGTCATCTCTTTAGGGGACTTCCGGGGGACAATTTTGTACCCTGTCACCCGTTTGGGGTGCCCACGGACCGATAACGGCGGGAGGTGCACGACGGATAACGGGGTACATTTCGCCTGTCACGGCGCATTAGCGCTGCCGGGTCGGCCGGCTACGACGAAATCCGTGACGAGTGTTGCGAAATCCGAAGGTGTGCTCGTTCCCAACGACGGAATCGGCGGAAACGCCCCCCGTTGTGGGGGGTGTTAGCCCGAGAACGAGCGCCAGGCGCCCGACCCCGGCGCGAGCGGCTGGCGCAGGGCTCGCTGGCTCCGCTGCCAGGCGCTCCGGGGCGTGGAGGTCTCGAGGAGCGCATCGTCGGAGAGCTCCTCGGCGAGCGCCGTGACAACGGCGGTTATTGCGGCGAGCTCCGCGGCGGAGGGGTCACCGGCGAGGATGGTGATCTCGGCGTCGGCTTCGCCCTCGGGCACCGTGATCACAGCGGGATGTTCCCGTGCTTCTTCGGTGGCAGCGACGCGCGTTTCGTGCGCAGCGCGCGCAGCGCCTTGACGATCGCGACGCGTGTCGCGGCCGGCTCAATGATTCCGTCGAGTTCGCCGCGCTCCGCCGCGAGGAACGGTGACGCGACGTTGTAGGTATACTCGCTTGCCAGCCGCGTGCGCACCGCGGCGACGTCCTCACCGTCCGCCTCCGCCTGCTTGATCTCTGCCCGGTAGAGGATGTTGACCGCGCCCTGGCCGCCCATGACGGCGATCTCGGCGGTCGGCCAGGCGTAGTTGAGGTCGGCGCCGAGCTGCTTGGACCCCATGACGATGTAGGCGCCGCCGTAGGCCTTGCGGGTGATGACCGTCACGAGCGGAACCGTGGCCTCCGCGTAGGCGTACAGCAACTTGGCCCCGCGGCGGATGACGCCGGTCCATTCCTGCTCCGTGCCCGGCAGGTAGCCGGGAACGTCCACGAGGGTGAGGATCGGGATCGAGAAGGCGTCACAGAAGCGCACGAATCTCGCGGCCTTCTCGCCGGCCTCGATATTGAGCGTGCCGGCCATGGCGCTCGGCTGATTGGCGACGATGCCGATGGCGCGACCCTCGACGCGGCCGAAGCCGACAACGATGTTGGGTGCGAAGAGCGGCTGCGTCTCGAGGAACTCCCCGCCGTCGACGATGTGCTCGATGATGAACTTCACGTCGTAGGGCTGGTTGGGGCTGTCGGGGATGATCGTGTTGAGCTTGCGGTCGGCATCGGTTATTTCGAGCTCGACATCGCTCGCGTACAGCGGATGCTCGGCGAGGTTGTTGTCCGGAAGATAGCTCAGCAGGGCGCGCGCGTAGTCGAGGGCATCGTCCTCGTCGCTCGCGAGGTAGTGCGCGACGCCGGACTTCTGGTTGTGGGTGAGCGCGCCGCCGAGCTCCTCCATGCCCACATCTTCGCCCGTCACGGTCTTGATGACGTCGGGCCCGGTGACGAACATCTGGCTCGTCTTGTCGACCATGATCACGAAATCGGTGAGTGCCGGAGAGTAGACGGCGCCTCCCGCGGCGGGGCCCATGACGATGGAGATCTGTGGGATGACTCCGGATGCCGCCGTGTTGCGCCGGAAGATCTCGCCATACTTTCCGAGCGCGACAACGCCTTCCTGGATGCGCGCGCCGCCGGAATCGAGCATTCCGATGATCGGCACGCCCGTCTTGAGGGCCAGGTCCATGACCTTGATGATCTTCTCGCCCGCCACCTCGCCGAGCGAGCCGCCGAAGATGGTGAAGTCCTGCGCGTACACCGCGACCTGGCGGCCGTGGATGGTGCCGGTGCCGGTCACGACCGCGTCACCGTATGGCCGGGACTTCTCCATGCCGAAGGCGTGAGTGCGGTGCCGCACGAACTCGTCGAGCTCGACGAAGGATCCGTGGTCGAGCAGCTGCTCGATACGCTCGCGGGCGGTCTTCTTGCCTTTCGCGTGCTGCTTTCGGATCGCGGCGTCTCCGCTCGCGGTCACCGCTTCGTGGTATCGGACCTTGAGGTCGGCGAGTTTGCCCGCTGTCGTGTACAGGTCAGGTTCGGCAGTGTCGTCAGAAGTCACGCTTTCACCTTACCGACGAACCGGGGGCCGGGACGTTGTCGGTACCCCACAGCATCCGGGCGCCGCCGTGCGCCGAAACCGTACCCTTGGGGAATGCACCTTCCCCGCAGCTCGGCCATCGCACGCCTCGCCGTGCTCGAGGAGACGCCGTCGACCAACGATGCTCTGCTCGCGCTCGCCGATTCCGCCCCCGAATTCACGGTCGTCGCGACGGCGAACCAGACCGCCGGTCGCGGCCGCCTCGGGCGCGAGTGGATCGCGCCGCCCGGCCAGACGCTTGCCGCCTCCGTGCTGCTGCGCCCTCGGCTTCCCGCGGGGGAATCGCTCGAACTCAGTCATTGGGGCTGGATCCCGCTCATCGCCGGCCTCGCCCTGGCGAGATCGATCTCCGCGCTGCTGCCGTCGGACGGCGCCGAGCTCAAGTGGCCCAACGACGTGCTCGTACATGGCCGTAAGGTATCCGGGATCCTCGCGGAACTTCTGCCCGGCGCCGACGGCCTCGTTCTCGGTGCCGGTATCAACCTGGCGATCCCGGCGGACGGCCTCCCGACGCCCACCTCGACTTCTCTCGGCATCGAGGGGGCGACCCTGTTCGGCGACGAACTCGCCGACGCGGTCCTCGTGGGGTGGCTCACCGCGTTCCGCCCGCTGTACCGGGAGTTCCTCCACCTCGGCGGCGACGCCGACGGCAGTGGCATCCGCGAGCAGGTCTCCGAGTCGTGCAGCACGCTCGGGAAGCGCGTGCGGGTGCACCTTCCCCGCGGAGACGACCTCTCCGGCGCCGCGATCGACATCGACCGCTCCGGGCGGCTCTGTGTCAAAAGCGAGTCGGATGGCCGGGTTCAGGCTGTCGCCGCCGGCGACGTGACACATCTGCGGTATGAATGAAGCATGTCATCGGAGCCCGGCCAGCCTGGCCCTGAACCAGAGCGTATTGTCGCGAGCCTCCGGCCGCACGGGCGCGCGATGTTCTGGCCCTCGCTCGTCCTGATCGGCGGGGTCGGGTCCATCGCCTACTTTTACGGGCGCTTCGACGAGGAGTGGCAGAACCTCGCCGTGCTCGGTGGCGGCGCCGCGGTGATCGTGCTGCTGTGGATGCTTCCGCTGCTGTTCTGGCTCGCGAAACGGTACATCATCACGACGCGGCGCATCGTGCTGCGCTACGGGCTGTTCGTGCGCACGAGGCAGGAGCTCCTGCACAGCCGCGGTTACGACGTCTCCGTGCGCAAGAACGCCCTGCAGAGCCTGTTCCGCAGCGGTGATGTGATCATCAACACGGGGCTCGAGAACCCGGTTGTCATGAAGGATGCGCCGAGTGCCGACCTCGTTCAGGGAGCCCTGCACGACCTCATGGAGAAGAGCCTCAACCCCATCGCCGCCAGGCGCCAGGCCGAGCAGTCGGGTGCCTCGGACGAGACAACCGCGTGGGGCGTGCGATGATCGGTGCCCGATTAGGCTGGGGCTTCCGCCGACGCGAATGAGAAGGCCCATGAAAGTTTCCATTATCGGCTGCGGTTACCTCGGTGCCGTCCATGCCGCGTGCATGGCGGACCTCGGGCACGAGGTCATCGGCGTCGACGTCGATGCCGCGAAGATCGCCCTGCTCGCCGCAGGCACGCCACCCTTCTTCGAGCCCGGGCTCCCCGAGCTGCTGAAGTCGGCCATCGCCTCGGGCCGGCTGACGTTCACGACGGACATCTCGCAGGTGAGTGGGGCTGCCGTGCACTTCATCGCGGTGGGAACCCCGCAGCTCGGCGAGAGCAATGCCGCCGATTTACGCTACGTCGACGCGGCGGTGACGGGCCTGCTGCCCCACCTGCGTGACGGCGACCTCGTCGTGGGCAAGTCGACGGTGCCGGTCGGCACCGCCGCGCGCCTCGCCGAGGTCGTACGCTCGGCCGGCAGCGGGGCCACGCTCGCCTGGAATCCCGAGTTTCTGCGGGAGGGGTTCGCCGTGAAAGACACCCTCACCCCCGATCGACTCGTCTACGGGCTTGCCCCCGGCGACAACGTCGGTGAGAAGCTCCTTGACTCGGTCTACGCCTCCGCCCTCGCGCTGGGCACCCCCAAGGTCGTCACCGACTTCTCCACCGCCGAGCTGGTCAAGGTCGCCGCCAACGCGTTCCTCGCCACCAAGATCTCGTTCATCAACGCGATGGCGGAAGTGGCGGAGGCGACTGGCGCCGACGTGACCCAGCTCGCCGACGCGATCGGCTACGACGCGCGCATCGGCCGCAAGTTCCTGAATGCCGGACTCGGCTTCGGCGGCGGGTGCCTGCCGAAGGACATCCGCGGATTCATGGCGCGCGCGGAGGAGCTCGGCGTCGACCAGGCGCTCAGTTTCCTGCGCGAGGTCGACAGCATCAACCTGCGCCGTCGCGGCCGGATGGTGGACTTGGTCACGGAGGTCGTGGGCGGCGACGTCGCAGGCAAGCGAATCGCCGTGCTCGGCCTCGCGTTCAAGCCGGATTCCGACGATGTGCGGGATTCCCCCGCGCTCGACGTCGCGGTGCGCCTCGCCGCGCTCGGCGCAGATGTCGTGGCGACCGACCCCGAAGCCATCGAGACATCGCGCCGCCGCTTCCCCGACCTCAACTACGTCGCATCCGTCGACGACGCGGTGCGGGGTGCGGATGCCGTGGCCCTGCTGACCGAGTGGAGGACGTACCGCGCGCTCGACCCGACGGTTGTCGGTTCAGCGGTTGCGACCCGCGCCATCGTAGACGGGCGCAACTGCCTCGACCCCGTCCAATGGCGAGACGCCGGCTGGTTGTATCGGGCGCTCGGCCGCCCCTGACGCGATCGCGGGCGCAAACACCCAGGTGCGGTAGAGCCAGAAGCGGAACGCGGTGCCGAGGCCGAGGCCCACGACGTTGGCGGAGATGTTGTCGGCGATGGCGCTCTGCAGCCCCAGCACGTAGTGCGAGAACCAGAGGCAGCCGAGCGCGATGAGCATCCCGCCCACGCTGACGATCGCGAACGCAACCCCCTCGCCGAGCGCTTTGGCGCTGCGGTGGAGTCGGAACGTCCAGTACCGGTTGCCGGCCCAGTTCGCCGCAATCGCGAGCGACACGGAGATCACCTTCGCCAGAAGAGGACCATCGCCGTACGCGTCGGGGGAGAGCACCGTTGCCCGGAGGAGATTGAAAACCCCGATGTCGATCACGAGGCCGACGATGCCGACCAGACCGAAACGGGTGAACTGCCCGATGATGCTTCGCATGCGCCCTCCCGGTCGATAGGCAAAGATGGGGACCACGCCGATTCGGCAGTCTAATCGCAGCAATCCCAATGTTCCTGAAAGAAAACAATGACTCCCATCGTTGGTGTAATCGGCGGCGGACAGCTTGCCAGAATGATGATCCCCGCGGCTCTCGGCCTCGGAATCGAGATCCGGGTCCTCGCCGAGATCGACGGTAGCCCCGCCGGCCTCGCCGCCACGACCGTCGGCGACTACCGCGATGAGGGCACGGTCCTCCGGTTCGCCGAGGGTGTCGACGTCATCACGTTCGACCACGAGCACGTGCCCCAGGCGATCCTGTCCACGCTCGTCGAGCGCGGCGTCGCGGTGCGCCCAGGACCGCACGCGCTGCTGCTCGCCCAGGACAAGATCCTGATGCGCGAGCGCCTGAGCGCGCTCGGTCTCCCCGTGCCGGACTGGGCCCGCGTCGGCACGGCCGACCACCTCGCCGCATTCCTCGACAACCACGGCGGCACCGCAGTGCTCAAGACTGCGACCGGCGGCTACGACGGCAAGGGCGTGAGGATCGTGACGGATGCGGCCGATGCGGCCGACTGGCTCGGCAGCGGCACGCCGCTGCTCGTCGAAGAGCTCGTGCATTTCCGTCGCGAGCTCGCCCAGCTCGTCGCACGGCGCCCATCGGGTGAGATTGTCGGCTGGCCCGTCGTCGAGAGCGTCCAGCGCGATGGCGTGTGCGCCGAGGTCATCGCCCCGGCACCAGCATCCGCCGGCAAAATTTCCGATGTCGCCTTCGACATCGCGACGACGGTGGCGCGTGAGCTCGACGTCACGGGTGTGCTCGCGGTGGAGCTGTTCGAGACGACCGACGACCGCCTGCTGGTGAACGAGCTCGCGATGCGCCCGCACAACACCGGGCACTGGTCGATCGACGGGTCCACCACCAGCCAGTTTGAGCAGCACCTGCGGGCGGTGCTCGACCTCCCGCTGGGAGCCACGGGATGCCGCGACGTGTGGTCGGTCATGGTCAATGTGCTCGGCGGTCCGGTGACCGGTTCGCTCACCGACCGCTTCCCGGCCGCGCTCGCCGACCAGCCGACGGTCAAGCTGCACGCGTACGGCAAGGACCCTCGGCCCGGACGTAAGATCGGGCACGCCACGGCCGGCGGAGACGACCTCGACGAGGTGGTCTGGCGCGCGCGCTCGGCGGCGGCGCTGCTCGGGAGCGAGGCGGCGGGCTAAGACACGCTCGGGCGCGGCGCCAGGGCTCGCCGGGGCAAACTACGATGGTGTGCATGCCTGAGCCCCTCGTTGCCGTGGTCATGGGGTCGGACTCCGACTGGACCGTGATGCGCGCCGCCGCCGATGTACTCGCCGAATTCGGCGTCGCCGCAGAGGTGGAGGTCGTCTCGGCGCACCGGACCCCGGAGAAGATGATGAGCTTCGGCAAGGAAGCCGCAGGTCGCGGCATCCGCGCCATCATCGCCGGCGCCGGCGGGGCGGCCCACCTCCCCGGCATGCTCGCCTCGGTGACGACCCTGCCCGTGATCGGCGTTCCCGTTCCACTGTCGACGCTCGACGGGCTCGATTCGCTGCTCTCGATCGTGCAGATGCCCGCCGGCGTTCCCGTCGCGACCGTGTCGATCGGAGGTGCGCGCAACGCCGGCCTCCTCGCGATCCGAATCCTCGCGTCGTCCGACGCCGACCTCACCGCCCAGCTCGCTCAGCACGCCCGGGACCTCGAGACCCTCGTCGCCGAGAAGAACGCCGCGCTCAAGTCCACCCTGTGAGCATTGTCAGCCCGGTGAGGCACCCCGACCTGAAGTCGCCAGGCACGATGACCAAGCGTGGCTGGTGGCTCGTCGGGCTGAACATCCTCATCCCCGGCTCGGCCCAGCTGCTCGCGGGAAGCCGCCGTCTCGGGCGCATCGGGGTCTCGATGACCTTCGTGCTGTGGGGCATCGTCGCCGTCGCGGCCATGCTGTTCTTCGCCTGGCCGACCGCCATCTACTGGGTCGCGTCGAACGTCGTTGCCCTCACCGTCGTGCAGGGGGTTTTGATCGCCTACGTCGTCCTGTGGGTCATCCTGACGCTCGACACGCTGCGCCTCTCGCGGCTGGTGCGGGCTCGACCGAAAGTCCGCCCGTTCATCGCCGGGCTCGCCGTGCTCGCCCTCGTGCTCACCGCGGGAACCGCGAGCTACGCCGCGATGGTCGCGGGGGTGACCCGCACCACCCTCACCGAGCTCTTCGCGGACGGCAGTTACAAGGAGCCCGTGGACGGGCGTTACAACATCCTGCTGCTGGGCGGCGACGCCGGCCCCGACCGCACGGGTTTGCGCCCCGACAGCATCTCCCTCGCGAGTATCGACGTCGAAACGGGCGCCACGACGATGATCGGAATCCCGCGCAACTTCGAACGGGCGACGTTCTCTGATGGCTCGCCCCTCTGGGGACCGTACCCGGACGGGTACGACTGTGGCGACGAGTGCCTGATCAACTATCTGTACACCTACGGCGTGGAGCATCCGGAGCTCTATCCCGACGCCACCGCGGGTGGGAGCACCCCCGGCATCGAGGCGACCCGCGACGCCGTGTCCGGGGTCACCGGGCTCGAGATCCAGTACTTCGTGCTCATTGACATGCAGGGATTCGCGCAGCTCGTGGACTCGCTCGGCGGCGTCGAGATCGATGTTCCCGTGCGTACCCCGATCGGGTCGATCACCAACACCGAGCCCGACTACTGGATCGAGCCGGGAGTGCAGCGCTTCAACGGCGCTGGTGCGCTCTGGTACGGCCGGTCACGCTTCGCTGCGACCGACTACGACCGGATGGAGCGCCAGCGCCAGGTGCAGGAGGCGATCCTGACCCAGTTCGAGCCCGCCAACGTGCTCGGCAAGTTCCAGGGCATCGCGGAGGCGGGGGTGCAGGTCGTCAAGACGGATATCCCGTCGGTGATGCTCCCCCGATTCGTCGACATCGCCAGTCGGGCACGGGCGACGCCGATCACCAAGCTCGAGCTGGTGCCTGGTGTCGTGGACACGCTGGACCCCGACTACGCGATGATCCACGAACTCGTGCGCGCGACACTGGCGGGCTCGCTCGTCCCGGTCGAGGACGAGTGACGCTGGCCGCGGCGCGCGGCGCGGTTACAGGTCGGCGTGCAGCTGCCACACCTGTTGCGCGGAGTCGCGCCAATTGAACGCGGCGGCCCGGTCGATGCCCGAGAAGCGCAGCCGCTCGGCGAGCGTCGCGTCGGCGAGCACGGAGGCGATCGCGGTAGAGAGGCGCCCCGGGTAGCCGTCGTCGTCGGCGAGCGGAACCGCGACACCGGCGCCCGCGGCGACCTCGACGACGGCCGGGGCGTCCGAGTGCACCACGGGGGTGCCGAGGCTGAAAGCCTCGATGAGCGGCAGGCCGAAGCCCTCGGCGAGGCTCGGAAAGGCGAAGACGGATGCCCGACCGATGGCGACCGCGAGGTCGCTGTCGGAGAGCACACCAAGGCGACGCACCCGCGACGGGTCCAGGCCGGCCTCGGCCGCGATGGCGTCGAGGTCGGGAGCGTTCCAACCCTCGGGGCCGGCGACGAGCAGCGGAATACCGGTGTCGTGCTCGCTCGCGAGCGAGCGGACGAGCGGCTCGAGCCCCTTGCGCGCGTCGATCGTGCCGGCGCTCAGAATGTAGCGGCCGGGCAGGTCCAGCTCTGTGGCGCGGTCCTCGGCGTCGACGGGGAGGGCGAGCCGCGGGCTCACCGCTCCGCCGACCACCCGGATCCGGTCGCCGAAGTTGTAGACCTCGGCGAGATCGTGTGCAACGGCGTGGGTCGGAACGACGACCGCGTCCGCGTACTTGAAGGCGCGCTTGGCCAGCGCCCTCTGCCAGGAAGCCCGGCGCGGGCTGATGAGTCTCGGATGCGTCCAGGCGATGGCGTCGTGGATCGTGACGACGGTCTGTCCGCTGGGGTCGGCCGCCTGATCCCGCCTGCCGAGGGGAGCGAGCAGGCTTGGTGAGTGGATCATCCCGCCGCCGGGGAGCTTGGTGACGCCGTGCTGCCAGGCGAGGTGGAGCTCGCGCCGCGCGAGGGCGCTCTTGAACAGGTCGGACAGGCCCGGAAGCAGCGTCTGCAGGGTGTCGTAGTCCGACTCGGGGGAGGCCGACACGACGCCGCTGACCTCGCATCCGGCCGGGGCGGTACGGATGAGCTCGCGCGTGAGTTCCTCGGCATAGCGCCCGGCACCACCCGACCCGGGGGCGATGATGTCGTCCACGATCACCCGAAGCGTTGTCGTCACTGCGTCTTCACAACTCCCTGGCTCATGGCATCCCCCAGCGTTTCCCGCCAGTCGCGCATCGGGGCGAGGCCGGCGGAGCGCCAGGCTTCGTGCCCGAGAACAGAATAGGCGGGGCGGGGAGCCGGACGCTGAAAGGACGAGCTGTCCGTCGGCTGTACCCTCTCGGGGTCCAGTCCCGCGTTCGCGAATACCGTGCGGGCGAAATCGAACCAGCTCCCCTGCCCTGAGCTCGTGCCGTGGTAGATGCCGAACGGGGCACCAGCATCCACGAGCTCGACGATCTTATGAGCGAGCTCGAGGGTCCAGGTGGGTTGGCCGATCTGGTCGTCGACGACCGACAGCTCGTCGCGCTGCGCCGCGAGCTTCAGCATCGTCGCGGCGAAGTTGGGGCCACCAGCGCCGTACAGCCACGCGGTGCGAACGATGTAGCTGCGGTCGGGGTTCTGCCGAGCGACGAGCCGCTCGCCCTCCGCCTTGGTGCGCCCATAGGCGGACACCGGACGAAGCGGGGTGTCCTCCGCGTAGGGGGTCGTTTCGGTGCCGTCGAAGACGTAGTCGGTCGACACCTGCACGAGGATCGCGCCCGCCTCCGCGGTCGCCGTCGCCAGGTATCCGGCGGCGGTCGCGTTCACCGCGAACGCCGACTCCTCGTCGGACTCGGCATCATCCACTTTCGTGTACGCCGCCGCATTGACCACGACGTCGTGGCCGGCGACCGCGGCGCGGACGGCGTCGAGATCGGTCACGTCGAGGTCGGAGCGCGACAGGGCGGTCACCTCCCGGCCGGCGAGGGCGGTGAGGAGGTCCTGGCCGAGCATCCCGCCGGCGCCGGTGACGAGGAAGCGGGTCACAGTGCGCTCAGGGCGGCGCGCTCCTTGAGAGGCTCCCACCACTGCCGATTGTCACGGTACCACTGGACGACGTCGTTCAGACCCTGCTCGAACGGGACGAGCGGCTCGTAGCCGAGTTCGGTACGGATCTTGCCGATGTCGACCGAATAACGCAGGTCGTGGCCGAGGCGGTCCTGCACGCGGTCGACGTACGACCAGTCGGTGCCGGTCGCGTCGAGAAGCAGCTGGGTGAGCTCCTTGTTGGTGAGCTCGGTGCCGCCACCGATGTTGTAGATCTCGCCGGCCCGGCCGCGCGTCAGTACCATCGCGATGCCGCGGGTGTGGTCGTCGACGTGGAGCCAGTCCCGGATGTTGTTGCCCTCGCCGTAGAGCGGAACGTGCTTGTCGTCGATCAGGTTGGTCACGAACAGCGGGATGACCTTTTCGGGGAAGTGGTACGGGCCGTAGTTGTTCGAGCAGCGCGTGATCGAGACGTTGAGTCCGTGTGTGCGGTAGTAGCTGCGGGCGAGCAGGTCGCTCCCGGCCTTCGACGCCGAGTAGGGGGAGTTGGGTTCGAGCGGGCGCTGTTCATCCCACGATCCCTCGGCTATCGAACCGTAGACCTCGTCTGTCGAGACGTGCACGAAGCGCCTCACCTCATGGCGCAGCGCCGCGTCGAGCAGCTGCTGCGTGCCGAGCACGTTCGTCTCGACGAAGACCGACGCGTCACGCACCGAGCGGTCGACGTGCGACTCGGCGGCGAAGTGCACGATCGCGTCGATGCTGGGGAAGAGCGTGTCGAGCAGGGCGGCATCGCGGATGTCGCCGTGCACGAAGGTGTAGCGCGGTGAATCGGCGACCGGGACGAGGTTCTCCAGGTTGCCGGAATAGGTGAGGGAGTCGAGGACCACGACCTCGGCGCCCTCGAGCCCCGGGTACGCGTCCTGCAGGGTGCGCCGAACGAAGTTCGAGCCGATGAAGCCAGCGCCGCCAGTAACAAGGATTCTCATGAAGTGCGTTCTTTCCGGCTCGCGAACAGTGGCGCTGACGATTCTACCCAGTGACCGGACACCGTGACCGGATTGTGTGCCCGGGGCCCCGCGACCGGTGACCAGCATTGCCCGGCGCTGGCGATTGCGCGCTTGCTAGGGTGACCGAAGGGAAACCACAGATTCGGGGGAATCGACCATGCAATCCCTTCTTGCAATCGGCGCTCGGGTGTCCGCACTACTGCTCCTCTCTGTGCTGCTGGTGTCGGCGGGGGCCACCAGCGCGTCAGCCGACATCAACCACGACCAGATCGTGGCCGCGACGAACGCGGAGCGCGCCAAGGTGGGGCAGCCGGCGCTTGCCCGCAACTCCCGCCTCGACGCTGCTGCGCAGGAGTGGGCTCAGACCATGAGCTCCAGCGGGAACTTCGTCCACAGCACGACGACCTGGCGGTCCACCCGGGTCGATGCGGGGTGGACCGGCATGGGCGAGAACATCGCCGCCGGGTACCCCGCGGCAGGCGCGGTAATGATCGGCTGGATGAACTCGCCCGGCCACAGGGACAACATTCTTCGATCGAGCTACACCCACATGGGCGTCGGCTTCGTCGCCCGGGGCAACTACTGGGTGCAGCTGTTCGCGACTTACCCGCGCGCGGACGCCGGCCCGTGGCCCATCATGCGCCCGGCCCACCTGTCGACGATCTACGAGCTGGTCTCGGCCGACGGCGCGGTGACTCCGACCGCGCTCTCGTTCGAGCGGTGGACCACCGTGTACAACTCCCGCACGCCGCTCGTCGCGCCGACACGGTTCGTCAAGTACGCGTGGTCGCCCTCGGTGTACGCGGTCACCCAGTGGCCGGGAGGCGAAAGCAGCTGGCAGTGGGAGCACCTCGCCTTCGACCAGTGGAGGCACGCGGGATTCCCCAACGCGGTGATCACCGGATGGATCGCCGGGAGCAGCATCTACAAGTGGGACACCGGTTCGGAGCTGTTCCTGAGCGGGGCGGACCGCACCGTCCGCAAGCTCACCCCCGCCGAGTGGGCCGCCACCGGCACCCGGCCGTTCGAGAACCGATCGGGTCAGGGCTACCTCAAGCTCTCCTGGAATCCCACCATCGTCTACTCTCCCGATACCTCGTCACTCCAGAGCCAGTCCGTCGACTACGCCTCGTGGAAGGCGGCAGCGTTCCCCACCCCGCAGCAGAGGTCCCGGTTCCCCGGTGACGCGTTCTACAAGTTCGCGGGTTCACCGGACATCTTCTACACCGGGCCGACCCTCGACCGAGCCATTACCTTCCAGGAGTGGTCGGGTGCCGGATGGCCGGTGCCCGAGCTTCGTCCGGCCGGGTGACCGGCGGCCTCGACATTGCGGAACGGCTCCCGGGCTAGACTTCCGACGTGCTAATCCGCGAGCTTTCCATACCGGACTCCTACGAGATCACGCCCCGTCAGTTCCGTGACGACCGGGGCGTCTTCCTCGAGTGGTACCGGTTCGACAAACTCTCCGAGGTGGTGGGGCACCCGCTCGACCTGCGACAGGCGAACACGTCGGTGTCGCGCCGGGGGGCGTTGCGCGGCATCCATTTCGCGGATGTCCCCGCCGGGCAGGCGAAATACGTGACCGCGTCGCAGGGCGCCGTGCTCGACTTTGTGATCGACATCAGGGTCGGGTCGCCGACATTCGGTGAATGGGACAGCGTGCTGCTCGACAGCGTCGACCGGCGGGCCGTCTACCTGGCCGAGGGGCTCGGGCACGCCTTCGTCGCGCTCACGGAGGATGCGACGGTCAGCTACCTCGTCTCCGACGTGTTCAACGCCCCGCGCGAGCATGGCATCAACCCGCTCGACCCGGCCATCGGGCTCGTCTTTCCGCCGGAGGCGGGCGAGCTTCTGCTCTCCACGAAGGATACCGACGCGCCCGGCCTGATCGAGGCGGCCGAGGCCGGGCTCCTTCCCACCTGGGACGTCGTCCGCGCCCATTACGCCTTCCTCTCCGAAAAGAGCAACTGACCATGCGCGGAATCATCCTCGCCGGCGGATCCGGCACACGCCTCTGGCCCATCACCAAGGGCATCTCGAAGCAGCTCATGCCGATCTACGACAAGCCGATGATCTACTACCCCCTCTCGACGCTCATGATGGCTGGCATCCGCGAGATCCTCATCATCACGACGCCGGAATACAACTCGCAGTTCCGGGCCCTCTTCGGCGACGGCTCGGCCCTCGGGCTCGACATCCAGTATGCGGAGCAGCCGTCGCCCGACGGGCTCGCCCAGGCCTTCATCATCGGCGAAGATTTCATCGGCGACGATTCGGTCGCGCTCGTGCTCGGCGACAACATCTTCCACGGCGCCGGCCTCGGCACGGCGCTCCGGCGCCACCACCAGATCGACGGCGGCCTGATCTTCGCGTACCGGGTCGCGGACCCGCGGTCGTACGGCGTCGTCGAATTCGACGACGACCTCAAGGCGGTCTCCATCGAGGAGAAGCCCACGAGGCCGAAGAGCAACTACGCGGTGCCGGGGCTCTACTTCTACGACAACTCCGTCATCGAGGTCGCCAAGAGCATCGAACCTAGCGCACGAGGTGAACTCGAGATCTCGACCATCAACGAACGGTACCTGGAGCGCGGCACCCTGCAGGTGCAGGTGCTCGACCGCGGCACGGCCTGGCTCGATACCGGCACCTTCGAGTCGATGATGCAGGCATCCGAGTACGTGCGCGTCATCGAGGACCGTCAGGGGTTCAAGATCGGCTGCATCGAGGAGATTGCGTGGCGGGCGGGCTGGATCGACGATGCCCGCCTGTCGGAGCTGGCCACGGAACTGAACAAGAGCGGCTACGGCACGTATCTCGCCTCCCTTCTCGCGCGGGCCTACCCGGCCTGAGACGCCACCGGGTATAGCCGGGCGGCGACCGCCAACTTCGCCTCGCCGCACTCGATCGCGTGCGCCGCGAACCGGCGGTTGCCCGTGGCGTGCAACCCGGACTCGTCGATCGCCTCGGTGCTGCCGGCATTGGACCATCCGGTGCCCAGCTCGACCAGCGAACCGTGCTTGATGTCGTAATAGCCGGGCTTGCCGGTGATGAACGCGCCCTTCGCGCCGCCGGCCGCGGCGAGCAGGTGGATGTGAAAGCGGGTGGTGAGCCACTGCTGCCCGGGGCGGACCGGAAGGCCGATGTTCCAGAGGTAGGAGAACGGGTAGAAGCGGCTCTGGGGGAACCGCCCGCGTACCAGTTCGTAGAAGCGCGAGTCGTCCGGCGGGATCGCCTCGACGAAACCGATCGGGTTCCCGCGGTCGCCGCCCACCCCGGCGACGAAACGCTCGACGGCATCGAGCAGACCGTCCACGTGGCCATCAGGAATCAGGTCGCCCTGGATCAGGATCATGATCTCCGGGCTTGATGCGTCGCCGTCGAATACATCGCCCTGCGTGATGCCGAGAAAAGCGTCGTCGACGCCCAGCGGGATTCCGAGCAGCTGGGCACCGGCGGAATCCCGTGATTCCACCAGGTCGAACTCGGGCAACACGCGGCGCAACACCTCGGCGGAGTCATCGTTCTGGGGCAGGAGTCCCATGCCGGTCGCGTAGATGGGGATGCCGAATGCCCGCTTGATGGCGACGAGGGCGTGGATGAGTCCCACATTGTTCTGCCAGAGGCGGTTGATGTAGCCCCCACCGAGCAGGTGCACCGAGCGCATCGTGCGGATCGCCTCCAAGCCGGGATCGAGGCGCGGTGTCCCGAGCTCGCGAATGAGCCGTTCGGCGGTGCGGCCGACCTCGAGCGGATCGCCATCGCCGATCAGACCAGTCAGCTGCCATAGGGTGTTCGTCGTCCGCAGGCGCGGGTGAGCGTCCGCGAACAGGAATGCGGCACGGCCTGGCTCGAGGCAGTCGAGCCACACGTCGACATCCGGATGCTCCGCCGCGAGATACCGCAGCCATGCGCGGGTGATGAATTCGTCGCCGTAGTTCGGCAGTCCCGCTGCGCTCACGAGGTAGAAGGCCCGCCCGGTCGATGGCACCAGTCGAGCCTGCAACTTCTGCAGCCCTCTCGCGCCGCGCCCGAATGTGGCGCCGATGATGCGTTGTGCTTGGTGACGCAATGCCATGCTGCCTGTGCTTCTCTGAACTGTGCCGGAGTGGATCGGACCGCGTGCTCGGGCGGCTCGAGAGCACAAGGCATCGAGCCAGCTCCCGGCGTGACCTGCCCCTGAGAATAGGGCATTGCGCGGCTCCCGACCAAGTGCGGCCGCGCCGGGAGTGAGCCCGCAGCTCACCTGGCGCGGATGGTGCCCCGATACTCTAGGGGTGTGCCTTTCATGACCCCGACAGACGAGACTCGCCACTTCGAGGCTCCAGCATCCACCGGGGGACCGGACTGGCGCTCATCCGGCGTGCTGTGGGGAGTGGCCACCCCGGTCGTCGCCGCTCTCGTCGCCCTCATTCCCCTCCTGTTCAACGCCCGCTTCTACTTCTACGACGACACCCAGATCGGCGCCTACCCGATCTGGTTCGAGATCGGCAGCCAGGTCAGGGACGGCGTGTGGCCGGTCTTCAGCGCGCAGGGCTGGCAGGCGGGCAACTATGCGGCAGAGGGACAGTGGGGGATCTTCAGCGTTCTGACGATCGCGATCGGCGTGGCCGCGTCGTACGCGACCGATGCCGTTCTGTTCTCGTCCGCCATCAAGATCGTCTTCCTGTGCACGGCAAGCATCGGGATCTTCCTCCTCGCCCGGTCCTACGGTGTCTCTGCCCCCCTCGCCCTTGCCGCTGGCGTCACGAGCGTGATGGCCGGGTTCACGGTGTACCTGGACTCCGCATCGTGGGTGACCGGCCTCATGGTGTGGGCCTTCCTCCCGCTGGTCTGGTGGGCGCTCAGGCGGATGGTGAGGGACGACAGGTCGCCGATCCCCGCCATCCTTCTCGGGTATCTGCTCATCTCGGTGGGATACGTGCACGGCACGATCATGCTCGTCCTGCTGTTCGTCGCGGTAATCGTCGAGGTGGCGATCGCGCGGGACTGGCGCCAGCTTCGCCGCGTCTTCTTGGCCGGCGTCATCCTCGGCCTCGTGGCGCTCGCCGTCTACCTTCCCGGCGTTCTCACCCTGCAGTCGACGTCCCGCAAGACGATCATCGACAACACGAACTTCCTCACTGTCGACCTCAGCGGATTCGCGGGCTCCACTCTCGCCACCGCCTCGCCGCAGGTGGCGTCGTGGTGGTGGGGCCCATTCGCGCCCGTCCCGCTCACCTACATCGCGTGGTTCCTCCCCCTGCTCGCGCTCGTCGACTTCGGGCGACTCCGAACCCTGCTGGCCGCCGGAGCGGCGGTGCCGGTCTACCTGCTGCTGTCGACGGCGCTCGTGCTCGCGCCGAGCGATCTCGGCCCATTGCGCACACCCGTGCGGCTCATGCCCTACGTGAGCCTTAGCGTCATCCTCCTCTTCTTCATCGCGTTCTCCCTTGCGAGACTCGCGAGGTCAGGTCGAGCGCGGTGGGTGGCGGTCGGCGCCCTCTTCGTGGGAAGCGCCTACGTGGGATGGACGGGCAACCCCGACACCTGGAAGGCGTCCGCCCTCGTCAGCGCGGTCATGGCACTGGGCTTCGCGGCCATCGCTATCGTGTTCAGAAAGCGCGGAAGCGACGCGACGGCGACGGTACTGGCGGCCGGCATCGTGGTGCTCGTGAGCGCGGCCATCGCCGTTCCCCAACACCGGTTCTTCCCGAGTCCCCCGGTGCAGGACTTCCTGATGTCGGCGTCGGTCGGCGACTATACGGACCAGCTGGCCGGTGCGGTGGGCCAGACCATCGTGGTCGGCACACCGTCGGCGCTCGGCGACGAGGGGGTGGATGAGGCCCTCGTTGGCAACTCCTGGTACCTCAACGAGAATCCGGTGCATAACCTCTACAGCCCCACCCAGAACGCGGCCTACGCGACCGACCTGTGCATGGCCTCCCGAGGTGAGACCTGCGACGAGCTGGCGTCGAAGCTGTTCGAGATCGATCCGACCACGTCACTGCCGATTGCCGACCTCCTGCGGGTCGACTCGGTACAGATCGTGCGCACGCCGGAGGATGCCGGCGTGTCCCGCCTGCTCGACGAGGAGGTGCCGGAGGGCTGGACCCTCGCCGACATCGGCGAGGACTCGGTGTTGTGGACACGCGACGAGCCGCTCGGCGACGTCGGCGCGCCGGTGTGGGAGTCGGAAGGCACGAGTGTCGAACTGGTGTCGAACGAGAACCGCGAGGTGGTCTTCACGGTGACCGCCGTCCCGGAGGACGGGGGAGAGGTCGTGCTCAGCAGGATCGACTGGCCGGGCTACAAGGTGAGCGGTGCCGAGCTCACGGACTCGCTGCGCGACTATCTGCTGACGGTGAGCCTCGACGATGCGAGCGTCGGCGACACGGTGACGATCCGGTTCGACCCGCCCGGCTGGACTCTGGAGATCGGATCGATCCTGCTCGCGGCGCTTCTCACGGTCACGTGGGGAGGGCTGCACTGGTGGCGGCGGCGTGGCTCGGGGGATGAGCGGCGGCTGAGCGTCGCCGCTCTCTAGCAAGCGTTCAGCTCGCGGCCTTGTCCGCACCGGGCGGCGTCGCCGCCACCGGGACGTCGGTGCCCGCCGGAGAGTCGTGGTGAAGCGGCGGATCATCGACGGCGCGTTCCGGGATGTTCTGCACTGACATCGACCGGAGTTTGCGCCGGGAGGGCTCCTCGACGAACCGCCAGAGCAGGTACCCGCCCGCGACAACCACGAACGGCAACAGGATGAATCCGATCTTCGACCCCACGGACCCCTGTCCGAGCGCGTTCGGCCAATGGTTCTGTGCGAACCAGAAGATCTCGATGAGCGGCATGTGCACGAGGTAGACGCTGTAGGAAGCCATGCCCCCGGTGACCATGATGCGAGTCCCGAGGAGTCTCGCGACGTGGCGATCGGCGATGCCGAGAGCGCCGACCGTGACCACGAGAATCGGGATGAGCACGCCGATGTAGCGGGTGCGTCCGGTGAGGTCGAGCACGAAACAGCCGACGATGACGCCGACAATGGCGACGAGCGCGATATGGCTCGCGAGACCACGGCTCCTCGCGGTGTCGGGAAAACGATCGACCACGTAGAACGCGAGCGCCCCCGCAATAAACGCGCACAGGATCCGCAGCGCCCACATCCACGGCGCGTAGAGGCCGAGAACGTAGGAGAAGAACACGACGGGGAAGAGGGCGAGCAGCCCGGCGATGACGAGACTGCGGGTGGAGAAAACCCGGTTGAACCGGAAGACGGCGAGAATGATGACAGGGAAGAGCAGGTAGGCGAGCGCCTCGGCGGACACGGACCAGGCGGGGCCGTTCCAGGCCAGGCGGTCGGAGTCCGACTCGGTCCACTGCACGACGAGGAGCGCCTGCCTGATGAAGCTCGTCACTCCGTAGTCGCGCACGGCGACGGGGTCGGACACGTCACGCGCGAGCAGCACGCCGCGCCAGATGGTGACGAAGATGAGCATGAACATGTAGGCGGGCCAGACCCGGGCGATGCGCGCCCACCAGAACCGCACCGTCGCCCTCCGGTCGAGCCGGAGACCCATCCGGCTGCCGTAGTTGAGCGCGAGCACGTAGCCGCTGAGTGCGAAGAACAAGTCGACGCCGAGCTCGCCGTGGTTGATAACCGGGCCGATGACTCGCGTGAGCTCGGGGAACTCGGCGGCAAGGTTGCCGCGCAGGTGGAACAGCACGACCCAGAGCGCAGCGATTATCCTGACGCCTGTGAGGGCGTGGACCTGGCGCACCTTCCGTGGCGCGGCCACCGCGTTGGGCGCCCCGCCTCCGCTCACGCCCGGCTCCCCGCCCCGACCGCCACGCCGGCCGGGTAGCGCACCTTCGGATTGAAGCGGAACCCCTCGACGAGCTTCTTGGTCATCGTCCAGCGCAGCGACCGCCGCACGCGCCCGCGGCGCATCATGATGAGCACTCGCGCAGCGAACAGCGCGAACGCGGCGAGCCCCTCGTGATGGCGCCGGTAGGACGCCTCGTTCCGCACGCCGTACGCGAATTTCCACGCGTTGCCGGCATCGATGCCGGCGAAGTTGACACCCTGGTTGACGCCCATGTCGTGCACGACGAGGCTGTCCAGCACCTGCACGCCCGGGCAGGTCCGCGTGAGCCGCAGGGTGTACTCGTGGTCGTCGAACCAGATGAAGTACTCCGAGTACGGCAGCCCGTGCTTCTCGAGCGCCCAGCGCGGGATGAGCACCGACACGAAGGAGCACGACTTGACCATGACGCTGTTCTGCCCCTTGACGAGCAGTCGGCCCCAGTCCCAGGTCGGCGCCGGGTTGTTCATCTCGCAGATGTTCCCGTCGATGAACTTCACGACGGAGCAGGAAAAGGGCACATCCGGTCCGAGTTCGGCCACGGCATCCGCGAACCCGCTCTGGAGGAGAGCGAGCGTGGTGGGTGCCGCATAGCAGTCGTCGTCCATGATCCACACGAAGTCGGCGCCGAGATCGTGGCCGCGCTCCATCCCGGTCGAGAAGCCTCCGGCGCCGCCGGTGTTCGTCGCCAGGCCCACCACATCGAGAGTCAGCGTCGACTCGCGGGTGCGGAGGTACTCGCCTGTGCCATCGGTCGACGCGTTGTCCACCACGACGATCCAGGTTGGCGGCGTCGTCTGCGCCTCGATCGCGGCAAGCACGGTCTTGAGCTTCTCGAGCCGGTTGAAGGTCACAACGACCGCAGCTACTTTGTCCATGATTTGAGGACCCCCTGTGCCCATTCGCTCGCCTGAGGCAAGTCGGAGAATTGTCGTGCCCTGGTCATCTGTTCTGTCCAGGCATCGCGCCGCCGATCGTCGTCCACGGCGAATCGGATGATGGTGGCCGCCGCCTGCTCGATGAACGGGCCCGGTGCGCGCGGCACGAGGCTCTCGCCGCCGATCAGGGTGTTCTGCGAGCCGACGTCGGTGGAGAGAACCGGGATTCCGCGGGCAATCGCTTCGAGCGTGGTGAGGGTGAGCCCCTCGTTCTGGGAGCTCACCACGAGCACGTCGGAGTCGTCCAGCGTGCTGTCGACGTCGCTGTCGTGCGCCCGCAGCTCGACGACCGAGCCGAGGTCGAAGCGGTCGATCAGCCTCGTGACGACCGAATCCAACTCGCCGCCGCCCTGCATGATCGCCCTGATCGGCACAGGGCTCGACGCCGCAAGCTCCTTGACGAGGCGGAGGAAGAGATAGGGCCGCTTCTGCCGCACGAACCGGCCGATGAATGAGATCGTGAACGCGTCGGCGGATGCGCGGGGCGCGTAGGCCCCGCCGGACTGGTCGCTCGTGAGCTCGACGAGCGGCGCGAGCACGATCTTGGATTCATCGACCCGCTGCACGTCGTGGAGCCAGGTCGCGAGCTGCGGGGAGATGACGTGGTGGGTGTCGATGTAGTTGTCGAAGTGGGCGCCGATCGCGGGGTAGCCGCCGCCGGCGTACTCGATGATGTGGAGCGAGTCGACGACGGCGACGTCGGGGCGACAGTGCTTGATCCACGGGAGGCGGTCGTAGAGCCACTGGCAATGGTGCAGGTAGACACCGCGGACGTCGACGTTCTCCAGGATCGCCCGCAGGAGGTTCTGCGAGCCGTCGCCGTCACCGGTCGGGTGGGTCAGCGGCAGCACGATGGCGCCGTCGAGTTCCGGCCGGGTGACCCAGTCGTGCTGTGACTCACGATCGGTGATGACGATGGGCAGCAACCCCGCCTGGGCGGCGATTGTGACGGTCTGGATGGCCCAGCGCTCGGCGCCGCCGATCTCGAGCCAGTGCAAGCCGAAGATGGCCGCACCACGGGCATCCTCCGCCGCCGGCCCGGCCGGCACGATCGGCTCGTCCCCGGGCACGCGGTCGACCCTGGCGATGACGTGGCTTTGCAGGCTCCGTTCGCGCCGGCTCAACACGAGCTGGCGGAGCGAGTCGTAGTAGTTGGGGAACGACTGCTCGAGGTCGCGGCGAAGCCGCCAGTAGGGCGAAATGTGCCGGTCGATCTCGAGCGAGCCGCCCGTGTCGCCCGCGAGTTGGATGTGGCGCACGCCGGACTCGATGAACGGCGACCCGGTCGACCCGTCGAGGGGGGGCAGCGAGCGCTCGCCGTCGGCGATGCTGCGGATCTCGAGCGATCCGACCAGTACAGCGCTTTCGTCGAGGTCACCGGTCCTCGTGCCGAGGTCGGTGAAGTGCGGCGGCGCGGAGGGGCTCGCGACGTACACCTCGAGGGCGAGTGGCGCGCCCTGGTTCTCCAGCGCGTGGAAGTTGGCGGCGCCGAGCAGGAGAAGGCGGTTGCGTTCGCTCAGCTCCATCAGCCAGTCGGGGAGGTGGCCGTCGCCGGCCAGCTCGAAGAAGACCGGCCGTCCGAGAATCTGTCCGATCACGGGTTCCCTGCAGCAGTGGCGGTCAGGCGCGGCTTCAGCTTGTTCTCATACATCGTCAGGGCCGCCCCGATTGCCATGTGCATGTCGAGGTACTGGTAGGTGCCGAGCCGGCCGCCGAAGAACACGTCGGTCTCGGCACCCTGGAGGGCGCGGTAGGCGAGCAGCATCTCCCGGTCGGCGGCGGTGTTGACGGGGTAGTACGGCTCGTCGTCCTTCGTCGCGAAGCGGGAGAACTCCCGCATGATGACCGTCTTGTCGCTCGGGTAGTCGCGCTCGGGGTGGAAGTGCCGGAATTCGTGGATGCGGGTGAAGTCGGCGCTCTCGTCGGCGTAGTTCATGACCGACGTGCCTTGGAAGTCGCCGACGGGGAGAACCTCCTGCTCGAAGTCGAGGGTGCGCCAGCCGAGCTCGCCCTGGACGAAGTCGAAGTAGCGGTCGAGCGGCCCGGTGTAGACGATCGGCACGGTGCCCAGCAGGGCCGCCTTGTTGATCTCCTGGCTCTCGTCGAAGAAGTCGACCCCGAGCCGAACTTCGATGTTCGGGTGGTCGGCCATCTTCTCGAGCCAGGCGGTGTAGCCGTCCTTCGGAAGCCCCTCGTGGGTGTCGCTGAAGTATCGGTTGTCGTAGGTGTAGCGCACGGGAAGGCGGCTGATGACCGAGGCCGGGAGCTCGGTCGGCGAAGTCTGCCACTGCTTGGCTGTGTAGTCACGGATGAACGCCTCGTAGAGCGGCCGTCCGATGAGGGCGATAGCCCGCTCCTCCAGGTTCGTCGCATCGTCGACGCCGAATTCGCTCGCCAACTCGGCGATGCGCGCCCGCGCTTCCTGCGGCGACATGGCCGACCGGAAGAACTGGTTGATCGTACCGAGGTTGATGGGGAGCGGGTAGACCTCGCCGTTGTGGTTCGTGTAGACGCGGTGCTCGTAGGAGGTGAACTCGGTGAAGCGGTTCGCGTACTCCCAGACCTTCTCGTTGGAGGTGTGGAAGAGGTGGGCGCCGTACTTGTGGATCTCGATGCCCGTCGTCGGCTCGACCTCGCTGTAGGCGTTGCCGCCGATGTGCGATCGACGGTCGATGACGATGACCCGCAGACCGAGTTCGTTGACGATCCGCTCCGCCACCGTCAGTCCAAAGAAGCCGGATCCAACGATCACAACATCGGCGTTTACCATTCACTACCCTCTGCTTCGGTGCGGACGCCTCGCTATTCCGCAACCGTTAGAGTACCGGAACAGTCTGCGCGGGCCGTCTCGGCGCTCCGCCGCGCCGACCCGACCGCCGAGCGCACGGCTAAGCTCGTCTGGGATCGCCGTGTGAAGCAGAGGCTGCCGCCCTTACATCCCGGTCTACTCCCGAATGCAAAGGATCACGTCTTGTCGGAAATGTCTGCACGGAGTGTTGGTGCGTTCGTGCGCCCGGGAAAGGGCGGCGGGCTCGCGGATGTTGTCGAGCGCCGGTACCTGCTCTCGCTGCTCGTGCGTAAAGAGGTGCAGGTCCGCTATCGAGGCTCAGTTCTCGGCTGGGCGTGGTCGTACGTCAAACCCGCCGCGCAGTTCGCCGTGTTCTTCGTGGCCCTCGGCATCTTCCTCCAGCTCAACCAGTCGCAGGTCAACTACCCGATCTACCTGTTCTCGGGCATCATCCTCATCAACCTCTACGTCGAGGCCTTCTCGAACTCGACCAGATCGCTCGTCGACAACGGGGCCCTGATCAAGAAGATCTACCTGCCGAGGGAGCTGTTCCCGGTGGCATCCACGATCGTCGCGCTCGTGAACTTCCTGCCCCAGGTCGTCATTCTCTTCGCCGTGTGCCTTGTGGTCGGCTGGGCCCCCGTTCCTCTCCAGGTGCTGGGGATCCTCCTCGGCATCGCCATCGTCGTCATCCTCGCGATCGGGCTCGGGATGCTGTTCGGAGCCGCGAACGTCTCGTTTCGCGACTCCCAGAACCTCGTCGACCTCATCGTCATGGTCGTCGTCTGGGCGTCGCCGGTGCTCTACCCGTTCACGCAGGTGCAACAGGTGCTCCCCGAGTGGCTCCTCGTCCTCTACCGGCTGAACCCGATCACCTCCGCCGTGGAACTGTTCCACGCGGGGTTCTGGTATCCCACAACGGGCGGCGACGGGTCCGTCCCCGACGACCTCTTCCTCTACGGGGCCATCGCACTCGGCACGGCGCTGCTCACGCTCGTACTGGGCCAGCTCGTGTTCAGAAGGCTGGAGGGTCGTTTTGCCCAAGACCTCTAATCGCGTCCAGGAGACGCGACGGGTGATCGTCGAGAACGTCAGCAAGCGCTTCCTGCTCCGCCACACGCACTCCCTCAAGGAGACGTTCATCGCGACCGTTCGGCGCAAGCCGCTCGCTACCTCGTTCAATGCGCTCGAGAATGTGAGCTTCGAGATAGCCGAGGGCGAATCGGTCGCACTGCTCGGATTCAACGGATCGGGAAAGTCGACGCTCCTGAAGCTCATCGCGGGCGTGCTCCAGCCCGATTCCGGAGAGGTTCTCACGCGGGGCCGCGTCGCGGGGCTCATCGAGGTGGGGGCCGGGTTCCACCCGGACCTGTCCGGCCGCGAGAACATTTACCTCAATGCCGCGATCCTCGGGATGACGGCGAAGGAGACCCAGGCGCGATTCGCCGAGATCGTCGAGTTCTCCGAGATCGAGAAGTTCATCGACACCGAGGTGAAGCACTACTCGTCGGGAATGTTCCTGAGGCTCGCCTTCTCCGTCGCGATCCACACCGAGGTCGACATCCTGCTCATCGACGAGATTCTGTCCGTCGGGGACGAGCCGTTCCAGCGCAAGTGCCTCGCGAAGATACGCGAGCTCCACCTCGCCGGGAAGACGCTCGTCGTCGTCAGCCACGACCTCGACATGGTCTCCGGGCTGTGCGAACGCGGCATCCTCATCTCCGGCGGCACGGTGGCCTTCGACGGCGGCTCGAAAGACGCCGTGAATCGGATGCGTGCCTGAGGTGGAGGCAGAGTCTACCCAGCCGCCAGCGGGCATGAGCGGCGCGCCCGGCCCCCTGTTCCGCCTCATCAGGAACCAGAAGGTGGCGTTCCTCATGGTCGGCGCCGCAAACACGGCAATCGGCTTCGGCTTCTTCGTGCTCTTCGAGCTCACCATCGGCGTGCTCTACGGCTATCTCGTGACCCTCATCTTCGCCCATGTGTTCAGCGTCATCTGCGCTTTCTTCCTCTATCGGACCTTCGTTTTCAAGGTGCGCGGAAACTTCTTCGGAGACCTCGCGCGCTTCGAACTGGTCTACCTCACCTCGCTCGGCGTCAATTTCGTGCTCCTCCCGATCCTCGTCGAGCTCGCGGGGCTGCCCCCGATCACCGCGCAAGCGCTCATCGTGTTCGTCACCGCGATGATCAGCTTCTTCGGGCACCGCGACTTCTCGTTCCGCCGCAAGGCACCGCTGCCGGACACGCCGGCAGCACTCCCGACCCCGTCGCCTGAGGAGGCAGATCCCGTGACTCCGAAGGTTTCGATCGTCATTCCCGCGTACAACAACGCCGACTACCTCGCCGAGACGGTCGGGTCGGTGCTCGCCCAGACCTTCCAGGACTTCGAGGTGATCATCTCCGACCACTCGTCGACCGACGCAACCTGGGAGGTCATGCAGGGCTTCGCCGGCGACCCCCGGTTCCGTCTGCTCAAGACGGAGGCTGGGGGCGGCGCACTTCGCAATTGGAACCGGGTGAGCCAAGAGGCGACGGGCGAGTACATCAAGCTCGTCTGCGGTGACGACTTGCTCTATCCGGAGATCCTCGCCCAGCAGGTTGCCGCGCTCGACGCCGCTCCGACCGCGGTCCTCGCCGCCTCGAAGCGCGACATCGTCGACGCGAACAGTGCACCGATCATCCGGGCCAGGGGGCTCGCCGGGCTGTCCGGGGTGAGCGACGGGGGGCTCGCCGTGCGCAAGACCGTGCGCGCGGGAACCAACATCTTCGGTGAACCGGGTTGTGTGCTCTTGCGCCGGCGCGATCTTGAGGCGATCGGCTGGTGGGACGACCGGTGGCCCTATCTCATCGACGAGACCACCTACGCCCGAGTGCTGCTCCGCGGAGACGTCATCGGCGTTGGCTCCGGGGCGCTCGCCGGATTTCGAGTGTCCGACAGCCAATGGAGCGTTCGGCTGGCGGGGAGCCAGCACCAGGCCGCCTCCGCCTTCCACCAGTGGATGCACGAGACGCACCCCCACATTGTCAGCCGCGCAGACGTGGTCGTCGGCAACCTCACGGCGCGGGCGATGGCCCTCGCCCGCCGACTCACCTACCTCTACCTCGGCAGGCGCATGTCGAAGTCGAAAGCCAAGGTCGCGTGATGTCGACTCAGCACCCGGGGACGACAGCGCCGCCCGTGGTAAAGTCGGCGATTGTGAGTTCGCAAGTGGGTGATGCGCCGGTCGCAGACCACAGCATCTCGATCGTCGTGCCCGTGTACCAGGGAGAGCGCACGCTGCCGTCGCTCCTGGCCGAGATCGAGCCCCTCACTCGGCCGTCCTTCAGCAAGTCCGGCCACAGCTTCGTGGTGAGTGAAGTACTGCTGGTTTTCGACAACGGCCGGGACAACTCGGCGGCGGTCATGCGGGACATCGCCGGCGAGTACGACTTTGTCCGCTTGGTCTGGCTCAGCAAGAATTATGGGCAGCACGCCGCCACCCTCGCCGGTATGGCCTCCTCCGGGGGCGACTGGATCGTCACCCTCGACGAGGACGGCCAGCACGACCCTCAGGATATCGCGTCGATGCTCGACGTGGCGATGGACCGGCACGCCTCGGTGGTCTACGCGGCCCCGACGAACAAGCCCTCCCACGGCTACCTGCGGAACACGGCCTCGAGCGGTGCGAAGTGGGTGCTCAACCGGCTCGCCTCGGGGTCGAACGCCGAGATCTTCCAAAGCTACCGGCTCATGCTCGGCGGTGTCGGGCGAAGCGTCGCGGCATATGCCGGTTCCGGCGTCTACCTAGACGTTGCCCTCGGCTGGGTCGCGCACAATGTCGTCACCTGTCCGATCCGCCTCCGCGACGAGGGTGATCGGCAGTCCGGCTACTCGGCGCGTCGGCTGTTCTCCCACTTCTGGAAGATGGTGCTCTCGAGCGGCACGCGAGGGCTCCGGCTGGTCAGCGCTGTCGGCGCGGTCTTTCTGATCCTCGCGGCGGTCGTCGCGATCGTCATTCTGATCGGAAGACTCACCAGCAACGACGTACCGGAGGGCTGGGCGTCGACGATCGTCGCGGTCCTGGTCAGCTCTGGGGCTGTGCTGTTCTCGCTCGGTGTCATCGCCGAATACATCGGGGTCGCCGTCGGGATGGCGCAGGGCAGGCCACCGTACCTCATTGTGCGCGACCCCTTGGATGGCCCGCTGGGCAGGCCGGCGCGTCGGACGCCGTGACCACCACCCACGCGTGGGTGGTGGGCGCCAGGGGCCTGCTCGGGGCGGCGGTCGCCGAACGGATGGCCGTTGCGGCCGACTGGGTCGTCGTCGACATCGAACCCCTGCCGTGGTCCGAGCCGGACGCCGACGAATTCGACGGCGCCGTCCGCGCCGGCGCTGAGCGGCTGCTTGCCTCCGCCGCAGGGTCGACCTGGGCCGTCGTCTGGTGCGCGGGGGTCGCCGTGACCGGGAGCACCGCGGCGCAGCTCGAGCGGGAGCGCGACCAGTTGCAGCGGGTGCTCGACATCCTCGCGGGTGCGATCGCCCGCTATACGGGTCCGCCGGGGTCATTCTTCTACGCCTCCTCGGCCGGGGGCGTCTACGCGGGCGCGGACGCTCCGCCGTTCACCGAGAACACCGAGCCCAGGCCGCTGGCCCCCTATGGTCACGCGAAGTTGCGGTCCGAAGCCATGGTCACGGGGTTCGGGGTCACGACGGGCACGAAGGTGCTCGTCGGCCGGATCGCCAACCTGTACGGGCCCGGGCAGTCGATCGGCAAGTCGCAAGGACTCATCACCCAGCTCGCGAAGGCCAATTTTTCGCCCCAACCGGCGTCGATCTACGTTCCGCTCGAAACAGTGCGTGATTACATCTACGCCGACGATTGCGCCGCTCTCGTCGTCGACGCCCTTGAGCGCCTCGTCCACGGTGACGACGCGTCCGTCATGAAGATCTTCGCGTCCCATCAGGCGGTCACGATCGCCGCACTGCTGGGGCACTTCACTGCGCTTCACAAGTCCCGTCCACACGTGATGCTCGGCATGTCGCCCACCGCGGGCTACCAGGCCGTCGACCTGCGCCTGCGTTCCGTGGTCTGGACCGACCTCGACCGCCGCGACCAGATGCCGCTGCCGGTGGGAATCCAGGTCACGGCACAGGCAATCATCGCCGCGATGCAGGCCGGGTCGCTCGCGCGTTGAGCCGCCCCGCGCGGACCGGCCCGGTGCTCCCGCAGCTCCCCGTACACTGGACGCCTATGTCAACGGCCCCACACACCACCCGGCGCAACAGGCCCGTCCGGATCGCGCTGTCCGCGCTGGCCGTCGGTGCGGCCGCCGTCATCCACCTGTTCGCGCAGGCGGGAATGCTCTTCTTCCGCCCCGAGTGGTCGATCTCGACCTTCCGGGCCTACTACCCTTTCGACCAGCTGTCCTACCTGAGCATGGTGACCAACGCGTCGATGGGCGACTACGCCGCCGTCGAACCCTTCACCGAGACCGGATCGAACTTCTACCCGCGGGCCTGGTACCTGTTTCTCGGCACGGTCGCGAGGGTTCTCGACTTGTACCCGCCCACCGCGTGGCAGGTCGGCGGCCTGGTCATTCAGGTGATGCTCGTCGTGACTCTCGCGGTCACGCTTATCATCATGACGGGCCGTCCGCTCACGGGGCTCCTGGCCCCTGCGCCCTTCGTTCTCGGCACCTTCGCGTTCCTCGGCGGCGAGAACTGGTTCACCTCCATGGGATCGCACGCGGTTCTGTGGGGGCCGTTCGGCGTGCTCCACACCCTCAACGGGGAGGCCGCGTCGCTGTCGATTGCGGGCATGGCGATCCTGCTGCTGCTGCTGGCGTGGGGGAGGGACACCCCTCGGGCGCGCCGGATCGTGCTGACGCTCGTCGCCGCGGCCGCCATCGGGGCGCTTGCCAACGTGCAGACCTACTCATTTCTCGCCGCGGTCTACATCGCCTCGATGGTTGCTGCGGCGTGGGCGCTCGTCCGCTGGCGCAACCGCGTCGCGATCGTGCTCTCGATCGTGCTCCTCCCGACCCTGTTCATTGTCGGCCCGATCGTGTTCGAGCGCTTCGGGCAGTTGCCGTCTCTCGTATTCGGTCTGCTCCCGGCCATTCCCGGGCTGGTCCTTCTGCTGGTCCGAGCGGGCCCGCTCGTGCTCGCCTACTTCGGTATCGCCGTGCTCGCTGCCGCGCCCCAGGTCGTGTTCACGGTGCTCGGAATCGCATCCGACGACCCCTTCCTCAGCTATCGCGTCGCGTCCAACCAGAACCTCGGCGTCGAGCCCGGCCCCGGCCTGCTCGGTGCCGTCGTCCTGCTGCTTCCGCTCGCCGCACTCGCTGCCGCCGGAGTCATCCGCCGCCGCCCGCTCTGGATCGCGTATCCGATCGGCGCGGCCACCACCTGGTTCATCCTGGCCACGAACGACATTTGGGGCCCGAACGCCGAGCCCTATCGGCTCTGGATCGACTCCTTCCTCCTCGTCGCGGTCGGCCTGCTGCCGTTGTTCGTCACCGCCGTCATCGACCTCGCAGGTCCAGGGGCGCGAACCCCCGACCGGGCGGGCGCCGCCCGTAGCCTGCGGGTGGGGACCGTCGTCGTCGCCGCACTCGTCACCCTGACCGCCGCGGTGTCCGCCACGGACTGGATCAGGTTCTATCAGGACGATGAGGTCCACGGGGTGTTCGTCTTCACGGACTCGCGGTCCGCCGCGCACTCCGACCTCGCCCGGCTCGCGGACGACGGCTCTGGCGACCTTGTCGGCATGGACACGTGCGTCGATCCGCAAATCGTGAAGCTCAACAGCGGCGCCCCGGTGGCGTTCTATAACCTCGGAATGGCGTGGCCGCAGGAGCGCGATGCGGTCCAGTCGTTTCTCGCCGATCGCGCCGAGGGAGAAGTCGACCTCGACACGCTCGCAGCGGCCGGCATCGGGTGGATGCTGACGGATTCGGCCTGCGGCGACGGCTGGGAACAGCAATTCGACGGGGAGCTCGACGTCGCCGATCGCGCAGCCTACGACGGCGGCGAGGCCACCCTGTGGAGGCTCCCGGCCCCGTGATCTCGGCCTCGGCTCCCGGGGCCGGCGACCACGACGGGGTAGGGTGATCCACTGTTGCCATTCACGCATTACCAGCCCACGCGCCGCCGAACGGATCCCAGATGAACCCCAGTCGCACCACGGGAGCGGCCTCGTGAGCGCTCGTGTCGTCGCCGTCGTCGTCGCCTACAACCGACGCGAGCTGGTCACCGAGACCCTGTCGGCGCTGACCAGGCAGGATCGGCTGCCCGATGCGATCGTCGTCGTCGACAACGCCTCTGACGACGGGTCGGGAGACGCGGTTGCAGCCGGATTCCCGGAGGTATCGCTCCTGCGCCTCGAGCGAAACACCGGAGGGGCAGGCGGGTTCACCGTCGGTATTGTCCAGGCCATCACCGACCAGGGCGCAGACCTAGTCTGGCTCATGGACGATGACACCGTTCCCGACCCCGGCGCGCTCGCCGCCCTCCTTTCCGCGCGCGATCACGCGCCCGACGAAACCGTCGTGCTCGCCTCCGCCGTGCGCTGGGTCGATGGGCGCCCGCACCCGATGAACACCCCGAGGGTTCGTCCCTTCGCGACACGCCGCTCCGTCGAGCGCGCGCGGGCGTTCGACTGCTACCCGGTGCGCTCGGCATCCTTCGTGTCGATCCTCATCGACGCGAGCGCCATCTGCCGCGCAGGACTCCCGATCGCTGACTACTTCCTCTGGAACGACGACTTCGAGTTCAGCTCGCGCCTTCTCCGCAACGGCCGCGGCTATCTCTGCCAGGGCAGCACCGTCGAGCACCGCACCAAGACATTCGGGTCGACCGACGTCGACCCCGGAGCCCGCTTCTACTTCGAGGTGCGAAACAAGATCTGGCTCCTCCGGTTCTCCTCCGCCCTCAGCGGCGTCGAACGCGTGCTCTACGCCGGCGCGACACTGCTGAACTGGACTAGAACGATTCGAAAGTCATCCGACCGGGCGACCCTGTTCCGCGGGCTTCGCAGCGGCGTGAGAGACGGCGTTTCGCGACCGCCGCGCTCGAACGCGGAGGTGCTGTCCGGGCTCGGCGCCGTCACCGACGCCATCGGCAGCTTCGAAGCCGGCATCCCCGAGGGCGGCACCGGCCGTGCCTGAGGCGTTCTCGCTGTTGCTGCCGGTCTACAGCGGAGACAAGCCCGACTACCTTCGCCGGGCCTTCCGGAGTTCGGTGCACGACCAGACCGTGCGCCCCGACCAGATCGTCATCGTGCGCGATGGCCCCATCGGCGCGGAGTTGGCTGACGCGCTCGCCGAGCTCGTGGGCGCGTGCCCGGTTCCCGTCGAACTGATCGAGCTGCCAGAGAACCGGGGCCTCGCCGCCGCGCTCGAGGCGGGGCTCGCCGCGTGCGCACACGACCTGATCGCGAGGATGGACGCCGACGACATCTCCCTCCCGACCAGGTTCGCACGCCAACTCGAACTCATCGGCACCGGCCTCGACCTGGTCGGCACCGGAATGTATGAGTTCGTCGACGAGATCGGCACCATCGTCGGGCGCCGGGTGCCCCCGGTCGGTCCGCAGCGGATCAGCAGGTACGCACGGTTTCACGACCCGTTCAACCATCCGACGGTGCTCTATCGGCGCTCCGCGGTGAGGTTGGCCGGCGGCTACCGCGACATGGGCCTGATGGAGGACTACTACCTCTTCGCGCGGATGATCCAAGCCGGAGCGCGCGTCGACAACCTGCCCGATCCGCTCGTCATGTATCGGGTGGGGGACGGCGCGTACGCGCGGAGGGGCGGCTGGGCGCAGCTGCACGCCGAGCTTCGGCTCCAGGCGGCTCTCCGGCGAGCGCGCTTCACGTCGTGGCCGCAAGCCATCCGCAACGTGCTCGTCAGGGGTGGATACAGGCTCGTGCCCGTCGGCCTGCGGCGTTTCGCGTACCGCCGACTTATCGCCAGGAACGAATCGGCCCCGCCCGCCTGAAGTTTTTGTTGCCGGTTTGCTGCCCGGTCTGGGGGTGACCGGCCTAGAATGGGCTTCGGCGTCTGTTCTTACCCACTGAGGGTCTGCGCGGTCGCCCGATTCTGGGGTGGAATCGAATGTCGTCGGGGAGTCGTTCTCCCGTCGCGATCGGGAGGGGAATCATGACGATGACGACCAAGCTGGGCCGTGCAACGAGACGGATCGGTGCCGTCGCACTGGTCGCCGTTCTGGTCGGAACTCTGCTCGGACTCACGGAGCGCCCGGCGCCCGTATCGGCAGCCGTCGGGGGCGATTTCAACGCGGGCAACATCATCAGCGACGCCACGTTCTACGACTCGAACACCATGTCGGTCGCGGAGATCCAGTCGTTCCTGACTGCGAAACGCCCCTCCTGCGCCTCCGGGTTCACCTGTCTGAAGGACTACAAGGATTCGTTCTCGTCCCGCGCTGCAGATTCCCGCTGCGGCGCCCTGCAGGGGCAGAATCTCATGTCGGCGGCCGCGATTATCTACTGGGTCGGCAAGGCATGTGGCATCAACCCGCAGGTGATGATCGTGCTGCTCGAGAAGGAACAGGGGCTCGTGACCGCGTCGAGCCCGACTTCGACCCGCTACAAGATCGCGACCGGCTATGGCTGCCCCGACACCGCGCCGTGCGACTCGCTCTACTATGGGTTCTTCAACCAGGTGTATAACGCGGCGCGGCAGTTCAAGTCCTACCAGTCGTACGCGACGAGCTTCCGCTACCGCGCCGGGCAATGGAACACGATCCAATGGCACCCGAACGCCGGATGTGGGTCGTCCTCGGTCTACCTCGAGAACCAGGCCACCGCCGGGCTCTACAACTACACCCCGTACCGCCCGAACGGTGCAGCGCTCGCGAACATGTACGGCACGGGTGACTCGTGCTCGTCGTATGGCAACCGCAACTTCTGGCGGATCTTCTCCGACTGGTTCGGCAGCACGCAGGGAGGCAGCGACTTCGTCCGCACGACCGCAGATCCGCGCCTCTTCCTCCTGACGGGGGCGACGAAGCACCACGTGCCGACGGCGCTCGTGCACACCGCCCTCGCGCCGCTCGGCGGCTACCGCATCGTGAGCCCGGAGTACCTCAAAGGCTTCGCCGAGGGCAAGCCGGCGAGCGAGGTCGTGCGTGACCCGGCGACCGGAACCGTCTCGCTCGCGCAGGGCGGCGCGCTGCACCGGTTCCCCAGCTGCGAGCTCGTCGCGCTGTACGGCTACGCCTGCACTGACGCCATCAATCTTGCGCCGACCCAATTCGCAAAGTTCCCCGAGGGGGCCGAGACGACGAAGTATTTCCAGGTCGTGCCCGCCGCCACCGTCTTTTCGGCGGAGGCCGGCGAGAAGGTCTCGTTCCGCACGATCGAGGCGCTCGACGCCTTCGCGGGGGGGCGTCCGGCATATATCGCTTCCATGCGGGCAGAGGTCGCCGCGCTCTACCCCGATGGGCGCTCGTACGCGGCACCGATGTCGCTTCTCAAGTCTCCAGACCGCCCCGAGGTCTACCTCGTCGATGGGTGGGACCGCAAGATCCCGATCGCGTCATTCGCCTCGGCGAGCGACGTGGGCTCGAACGGGTACCGGGTGGAGCCCAGCGCGGTGGTTGACGCGTACCCGACCGCGCCTACTGGCCTCGCCTCGGTCGTGCGCTGCGATGGCCAGTTGTTCATGGCCGGATCGGGTCGCCTGAGCCAGGTGACGAGCGGAGACGCCGCCGGGCTCCCCGTGACAGACCTGTCGAGCATTAGCTGCGCCAGCGCGGCGAAGAGCGCGACCACGATCGACGGCGCAATCTTCGTCAAGGCGACCAATAACGCCGTGGTCCACATTGCGAAGGCGGGCAAGCTCCACCCGGTCGGCAACTTCGCCTCTCTTGTCGCACTCAACGGCGGCAAGGTGCCCGCGATCGCGGCCGTCTCCCCCGAACCCCTTGCGATGCTGCCGAAGGGCGAGACCGTCCTCAATCCAGGCACCCTGGTCCGCACCCAGACGAACGGGTCGATCTTCCTGATCGACGGACTCGACCGCAAGATCCCGATCGCGGCGTTTGCGACCCCCGCAGAATTCGGGGTGACCGGCTGGGGTTACGCGAGCGAGACGATGCTCGCGCAGTACGCGACCGCGCCCGCCCCGCTCGGCATGATGGTGAATTGTGGGGGTGTCGCCTACTTCGGGGCATCCGGTGCACTTCACCCCGTGGCCCCGACCGCCGGAACCGGACTCACCGGGACTGAGCTGAAGCCCGGCACCTGCGGGCTCCTCAGACGGTCGACAGCGGCTCCGCTCGAGCAACTGCTCGTGAAGACGGCGACCTCCCCGACCGTGCACTACATCCAGAACGGACAGCGGCGGTTGGTCTCTAGCTGGGACTCGCTCCTCGCGATCACGGGGGGAGTGTCCCCCCGGATCCTTCAGGTCAGCGGCGCCACGATCGCTGCACTTCCGGAGGGGCCGCGCAGCTGAGGCGTCAGGCACGCAGCCGATAGTCTGGGGTGGCGTCGCCGTCTCGGCGCGCGTTGAGGGAGCGTCAATTGAGGCAACCGTCGGGGCTGTCCCTGATCGTCGCGGCAACGGGTGTCGCAGCGGCGGCTGGCTACCTCGTGATCTGGCTCGTCCCCCGCCAGATCGGACTCGACGCCTACTACTCCTTCGGCCTGTTCTGGGCCGCCATGTACTTCGTGGTCGGAACCCTGTCCGGGCTCCAGCAGGAGGTCGCGCGGGCCACGGCGCCGGTCAGCGCCGATCGGCCTCGGCGGGGATCGACCCGCAACTTCGCCTTCGTGTTCTCGGCGGCCGTGTTCGCCACCGTGATGGTGACGGCGCCGCTCTGGGTCGGCACCGTCTTCCCCACGGGCGGCTGGGCGCTCGTGCTGCCACTCGCGGTCGCCACCTCGTCGTACGCCCTCGTGGCGGTACTCGCCGGGACCCTCTACGGGCTCAGTGGATGGCGGGAGCTCGCGGCGATGGTCGTCATCGACGCGCTACTCCGGCTCGTTGCGGTGGTCGCGGTGGCGAGCGTGACGTCGGATGCCGCGGCGCTGGCCTGGGCGGCCGCACTGCCGTTCCTGCTTGCCATTGCCGTGCTCTGGCCCGGCATCCGGCGCAAAGTCGTCGGCGCCGCGGCGCTCGATGTCGAACTGCGGGCCCTGACCTGGAACGTGGCCAGGACGGTTCTCGCCGCGGCGTCGACCGGTGTGCTCGTCAGCGGACTCCCCGTCGTCATCGGCATCGCCGCGGGGGACACCCCGCGCGCTCTGACGGCGGCGCTGTTCCTCGCCGTCATGATCACGCGCGCGCCGGTCATCGTCGTCGTGATGTCGCTGCAGAGCTACCTGCTGGTGAAGTTCCGTGACCAGCGAGCGCCGCTGGGACCGACGCTCTGGCGGATGGAGACACTCGTTCTCGGCGGCGGGGCCCTCCTCGCCCTCGTCGCCGCCGTGATCGGCCCGGGGGTGTTCGAGCTGCTCTATCCCGGCCAGGTCGAGCTTCCCGGATGGTTCTACGCGGTGCTCGTGCTGTCGTCGGCCCTGATCGGCGGACTCATCGTGACCGGGTCTGCGGTGCTGGCGGTGGGGATGCACCGGGCGTACACGCTCGGCTGGGTGGTCGCAGCCCTCGTCACGATCGGGAGCTTCGCCCTGAACGGCGACCTTCTCACGCGGGTCGCCATCGCCGTCGTCGCGGGGCCGGTGGCGGGGTCAGCTGTGCAGTTCGGGTTCCTTCTGGCGCGGCATCGGCGCGGTCTCCGGCTCGGCTGACCAGCCACACCATCAGGCCGGCCGTCACCGTCACTGTCGCAACGAACACAGATGGCCAGAGGAGGACGCCGCCGGGCGGAACCCACTCCGGGCGGAGCACGAGGTCACCCCAGGTTCGGTCCGTCCCGACACCGAACCGTTTGAGCGCGAATAGGAACGAATAGGAATGGCCGACAGCCCACACAGCGAGGGCGACCAGGGCGAGCCGACGTATCGACGGGCCGCCGAACTGCGGAATCCGGTCGGCGAGCGCGGCGCCGATCGCGATGACGAGGCAGACAAAGGCGGGAAGGGTGTACCGGCCCTGCCAGATGAATCCGCCACCGGTGATGTAGGCGGCCTGGATGAGGGCTGGCACGACGATCACACAGGCCAGCAGTAGGAGGACAATCGCGAGATGTCGTCCGCGCAGTAGCACGAGCGCGGCGAGAACTGCGCCGCCAACGGCGACCGACCAGGCGAAGTAGACGATGTCAGGTGCGGGGGTGTCCAGCCAGCCGAAGACACCGATCATGCCTTGGCCGAGGCTGAGTGTCTGTTCCAGCGTCGTCAGAAAGCCGCTGAAAGGGGATTCCCCGACCCGCTCGAAGACGATGTTCTCGCTCGGGCTGTCGATGCCGGCAGCGAGCGAGCCCGATCCGCGAATCCAGATGAGCGCGAGTGCGGTCGATACCGCGACGCCGGCGATCGCGACGCGGATCGATGTGCGACGCAGCAGCGAGGCGAGCTGCCCCGATGTGGCCAGCACGAGGGGGCTGAGGAGAGCGACCGCGACCCACAGTGGTGAGAGCCCTCTCGTGTTGACCGCCACTGCCGCCGAGACCAGCACGATGGCCGCGCGGGAGCCGAGACGGTTCGAGTTCGGGTGCAACACGATATCGAGCATCGCGACAAACGCCGCGAACACGCCCGCGATCTCGAGCGAGTTCGGGTTTACGGTGCCGCCGAGGAACAGGATCATTGGCGTGATCACAATGGCCACGCCGAGCAGGGGGATCCCGGGGCGACGCCATCCGCACACGAGGGCAAATCCGACGGCAAGAAATGCCGTGCTGGCCGCTGCGCTGACAAGGCGCATGGCGTAGATGCCGCTCTCGTCCTGAGCGAGCAGGGACGGCCAGCCGACGATCGCGTAGTACAGCGGATTGTAGAGTCCGGCGGTCGTCGCACCGTCGATGATGGCGGAGGGATCCCCCTTCGGCGGGTCGGTGCACGCGGCGCTCACCTCGGGATCATGGGCGAAGCAGGGCTTTCCCTCGGTCGCCGCAATCCAGCGAGGTACCTGTACGACGTGGCCGAGGTCCGATGGCTCACCGACGAGCTGCCCGCGAACCACTGATGCCGCCTTGATCAGGTGGGATGGCTCATCCGGTGCGCCGCTGACGGGTGTCGCCATCGCCCACGCCCCACACAGGAGGAACAGGAGGAGCCAGGCAGCCCCGAAGGCACGCCGGAAGCTCACGAGTCACGCTGTTTCGCTGCCTCGATGGCCAGCTGCTCCTCGAGAATTCGCAGTCGCAAATCGTTGAGCGCAACACGTTCGGCGAGAGTGCGGGTCTTCGCCTCAAGCCGGGTCAGCTCGGCGCTGTGCTGAAGACAGACAAGAAAAAGCGTGCCGATGCTGACGAAAAAGGTCAGGTTGATGGGCACTTCGATCCCGGCGAGTGACGCGGCCCACACGAGGGTGTTGGGGAACACCCCGATGACGAGTGCGAGGGTACCGGCGACGATCCACCACACCGCGTGCCGCTCGCGCAACTGGTGGCGGCGGAGCAGCGTGATCACGACCACCAGCACGAGGGTGGCGGATGCGATACCGAAGATGTAGCTTGTGGGATTCATTCGGGCGCTGTTTCCAGGCGGAGGGATGACGTGGAGCGCACGAGCGGGAATGCGAGAGCCATACAGGCGCGCAGCAGATATACCGTGGCACGGATCGGGTGGTGCGAGGGCACGCCCGCGCTGCGGACCCGCATCGACACCGGTACCTGCGCAATCACACAGTCGGCGCGGGCGGCGATCGCGAGCGCCTCTATGGTGTCGCCGAGGTACTCCGCCGGATAGTGCCGTGCGAACAGGGTCACCGCCCTGGGGCCGGCAGCTCGGAAGCCCGATGTGGTGTCGGTGAGCGGGGTTCCCGCGGTCCGGCTGAGCGAGACGGCGAGCACCTTCATCGCCCACTGTCGGGGGCCGCGCACACGGTACTCGCCTTCACCTGCGAACCGCGCGCCGAGAACGAGATCGGCGTCGGCGAGCCCGTCCAGCAGTCGCGGGATGCTGGCCGGATCGTGCTGTCCGTCCGAGTCCAACTGCACGACGTTGGTGTAGCCCTGATCGAGAGCGAACCGAAATCCGGTTCGCATGGCACCGCCGACACCAAGGTTGAACGGAAGTGTTGCAACAAGGGCGCCGGCATCTCGAGCCACCCTTGTTGTCGCATCGGACGAACCGTCGTCGACCACGAGAACATTGGCGCCCGGGAGCTTGGCGAAGACCTCGCGAACGACGTCGCCCACCGACGCCTCCTCGTTGAAGGCCGGCATCACGATCAGCGTGCGTTGGAGCACCGATTGCATAGGGCGATCCTACCAATGCCTCAACCCGGCAAATGCTCGCGCCGGGCGCGGCAGGAGGGGCTCGGTCGAGTGTGCCGCATCGGATTGCGTACGCTCACTCGGCTTTATCGTCAAGGTAAAGTCAAGCGACAAGACACTGTTCCAACCGCGCCGGGGGAACATCCGGAGACAACATCGCGAAAGGGTGAACCGTGCCCACCTCAGACGTGCTCGTCGTTCTTCCCACTTTGGGGGACCGTCTCGAATACCTGCGGCTTACCCTCGAGTCGATTGCCGGTCAACGCGAGGACATCGATCTCACCGTTGTGGTCGTCGCGCCCGAGGATGCCCACGAGGCGCGGGAGCTTGCCGTCGAATTCGGCGCGATCGTCGCAGATGATCCCCGCGAGGGTATCTCGGCGGCGACCAACAGGGGACTCGCCGCGCGAACCACCGAGCGATACTACGCCTGGGTCGGCGACGACGACCTGCTCCTCCCCGGCGGCCTCGCCCTGCTGCGGGACAGCCTTGAGCGGGACCCGGAGGCCGTCCTCGCATTCGGTGGCTGCGACTACATCGATCCGGCCGGCCGCACGATCGGCACGAGCAACGCCGGTGCACTCGCCACACTTCTGTTGCCGTGGGGGCCAGACCTCATCCCGCACCCTGCAACCATGATCCGGCTCGATGCGCTCGAAACTATTGGCGGCTTCGACCCCACCCTGCGGTACGCGATGGATCTCGACGCGTTCCTCTCGCTACGCGCCCAGGGCCGGTTCGTCTGGACCCGGCGTGCAGTGTCGGCGTTCCGCTGGCACCCGGATTCGCTCACGGTGGCCAACCGCCTCTCCTCGAGCATCGAGGCCGAGGGAGTGAAACGACGACACCTCCCGCCGCGGCTGCGCAGGATCAGCGGACTTTGGCATCGACCGGTCCGCTGGGCATCCGCTTTCGCCGCCGGGAGGGTCAGCGCCCGAGCGCGCAAAATAGGACGACAGCTATGACCCGGGGGAACTGAGGTGACGCGTCCGGCTGACCCCCTGCGTGTCGCCCTCTCGATGCTTACTCTGGTGCCCGGCGGCATGGGCGGCAGCGAGACCTACGCGAGGGCGCTCACTGAGCAGCTCCACACCACGGACAAGGTGAGAACCACCGCGTTCGTCCCGTCGACGGCCGCCGGATTCAGCCGCGGCATCCCCGAAGTGGTCGTCTCCTCGGTTCGCGTCGGCCCGTCGACGAGGGGGCGCCTTGCCGGTGTCGCCTCGGCGACGCTCAACGGCCGGTCGATTCGCGCGGCCATGGCGAACGCCGACGCCGTGCACTACCCGTTCACCGTCATGGTGCCACGCCCGGCGAAGTGGCAGGCCGTCGTGCAGTCGCTGCTCGACGTGCAGCATCTCGAACTGCCCCACATGTTCGGCCGGGCTGAGCTCCTCTACCGCCGCCACTTCTACGAGGGGGCTGCGAAAACGGCCGACATCGTCGTCACGATCAGCGAGTTCGCGAAGCGCCGCATGGTCGAGCTGCTCGGCATCGCCCCCGACCGCATCCACGTCGCCCACCTCGGCGTCGACATGGATCGCTACACCCCGAACCTCGGCCCGCGCGAGAACTTCGTCCTCTACCCGGCGCGCGGCTGGGCGCACAAGAACCACGCCCGGCTCATCCAGGCGATGGCGATCCTCCGGCGGGACCGGCCGGAACTCCGGCTGGTGCTCACCGGCGGCGCGCTCGATGCCCTCGGCGACCTGCCCGACTGGGTCGACCGGCGTGGTCTCGTCAGCTCTGATGAGCTGCTCAGCCTCTACCGGTCCGCGGCGGCGCTGGCATTCCCGAGCCTGTACGAGGGATTTGGCCTCCCCCCGCTCGAGGCCATGGCGTCCGGATGCCCCGCCGCCGTGTCGAACGCGGGCTCGATCCCCGAGGTGTGCGGCGACGCCGCCGTCCTCTTCGACCCGATGCATCCCGAGGACATCGCGGCCGGCATCGCGCGCGCGATCGACGACGGCGAACGGCTGTCGGCGGGCGGGATGGCGCAGGCGGCCCGATTCACGTGGGAGAGCTGCGGCGACGCGCACGTGACGGCGTACGGCAGCGCGATTGAGCGGCACGGAGGCTAGACGGGGGGCGGCCCGCCCGACTGAGCCGCTCCGCCGTGCCCCCTAAACTGAACCCATGGCGTCAAACGGTCCCACCGTGTCGACTCTCGTCACGGGAGCGAGTGGGCAGGATGGCAGCTATCTGCTCGAACGACTTGCCGGCCACGGCGAGGTGCACGGGCTCTGCCACTCCGCCGAGGCCGCCTCGGTCCTCTCTATGGCGTTCCCCGAGGTCACCACTCACGTCGGCGACTTGGCCGACTCCGACGGAATCCGCCGACTGATCTTCGAGATAGAACCGACCCACATCTTCAACTTCGCGGGGAACACCTCCGTCGAGCGGTCCTGGACGTTTCCGACCGAGACAGCGGACGTGCTCGGGATCGGCCCCGTGCGCATCCTCGACGCCGCGTGGCAGGTGCAGCAACGCTGCGGTCGTGCCGTGCGCTTTCTGCAGGCGTCGAGTGCGGAGATCTTTGGCGACACCAGCGTTGTGCCACAGAGCGAGTCGACGCCGCGCAGGCCCGTGACGCCCTACGGGGCCGCCAAATCCTTCGCCCACGAGATGGTCGGCGTGTACCGCGCGCGCGGCATGTTCGCGAGCTCGGCGATCCTCTACAACCACGAGTCGCCCCGTCGGCCGCGCTCGTTCGTCGCGCGGAAAATCTCCCACGAGGCCGCCCGGATCTCGCTGGGCCTGTCCGACGCGCTCGTGCTCGGGCAGATGGATGTCTTCCGTGACTGGGGGTACGCCCCCGACTACGTCGACGGAATGATGCGCATCCTCGGCGCGGACGAGCCCGGCGACTTCGTCGTCGCAACGGGAGTGGCGCACTCCGTGCGGCAGTTCGTCGAGCACGCCTTCGCCTATGTGGGCATCGACGACTGGTCTGCGTACGTGTCGGTCGACCCCGCCCTGTACCGCCCCGCCGACCCGAAGCAGCTCGTCGGCGACCCCTCCCGGCTCCGGTCCCTGGGCTGGTCGCCCAGCGTGGACTTCGAGCAGCTCGTGCATCTCATGGTCGACGCGGACATCCGCGCGCTGACGAGCGTCCCGTCCGACCGCTGAAACACGATCAGCCTTGCGGCAGGGGCAGCCGTTCGCGCCAGCTGAGGTTCTGGGATGCCTTCAGGGCGCAGATCACCAGGGTGAACCAGCCGAACTCGATGAGGATCGAGCTTTCGGCGGCGGAGACGATGATGAGCGCCACGAGCATGAGGGCCGGCCAGACGAACACAAAGCTCCGCTTCGTCGCGGCGAGCAGCCACGACCGCACGAACGCGAGTCCGACGAGCGCGAGGAACGAGAACAGGCCGACGATGCCGAGTTGGAGCAGCACATCGACGAAGGCGTTGAGTGCGGTCTCGTGGGGAGCGGCGAATGGGCCGATTCCGATGAACGGCGGGATGTCCTGCCGCCAATAACCCACCCAACCGAATCCTTCGAGGGTGCTCGCTGACGACACGTCGAGGATGTCCCGCCAGAGCGAGTAGCGGAACTCGAACTCGCTGCCGGCGTTGAGCAGCTCGATCACCCTGCCGCGGGCGGCGAACAGGATCAGCAGCGTCAACGCCGAGGTGCCGAGCAGCACGAACTGCCAGGCGCGTCGTCTGGCGGGGTCGAGGCGGCGAAGCCCGATGAGCGCGAGAGCGGCCAGCGCGACGATCACGACGGTGCCGAGGATCACCGGCGACCGGGAGAACACGATCATGGTGGCGGCGAGGGCGATCGAGGCGAGCCCGATCGACCGGCTGACCGAGCGGGTCTGGGTCTCGACGAAAAAGGTCACAACGGCCATGAGCGCGACAAGCCCGAGCTGGTTCCGGGTGCCGAGCAAACCCTGGATCGGGCCACCGTCGGCGAGGGTTCCGGTGATGCCCAGGAATGTAAACGGGGTGTCCACGATGATGCCCGACATAATCTCCAGCAGCAGCGACGCCGCGAGAATCACCCGCAGCACGTCTCCGAAGGCCCGCACGATCTGGATGAGGTCACGGGTTAGCGCGATGTAGGCGCCGAGGAAGGCGAAGGCCACTTGGTATGCGACGGCGCCGAGGGTCACCCACTGGTAGTCGCTCCAGAGCAGGGAGAGCGCGCTCCAACCGATGAAGACCAGAAGCGAGATCGTGAGCAGCCCGTGCCACTCGAGCTCATGGCGTTTCACGGTGATCGACGCGGCCGCGAGAAGCACGAGCGTGCCGAGGATGCCGAGCAGCCCGGGCCACCCCATGGTGCTGCGCAGCGCGAAGGCGAGGAACGCCGTCCCGACTGCGCACAGCGTCACCGCTCGTGCGAATCGTGCAGATCCCAGCGCCGCGAGTGCGGCGTCCGCGATGCGTCGTGATGGCGAGTTCATTTCTCCCCAAAGTTACGGCATCGGCGCGGGCGCGTCGTGCGTTCAGGCTGCGCGCGCCGCTCCCGCCCGGCTATTCGCCGGTGTTCTCCTGAGGCGGCCGAGCATGCCGAGCTTCGTCGTGACGGCGAGGATGACGAGCAACACCCACCCGCCCTCGATGAGAAGCCGGCTCTCGGCGAGGCTCTGCACGAGGAGGGCGGTGAGCAGCAGGGGTGGGAGCAGCGAGAGTGACGAGAATGAGCCACGGTCGCCCGGGCGGGTCACTACCCGGTTGGTGGCGAGGAGCCAGGACCGGATCGCGGTCGTGGCCACGAGCGCACCGAACACGAGCAGCCCGACGACCCCGAGCTGCAGCCAGACATCGAGCCAGGCGTTGTGGGCGTGCAGCTGGATGACGCCGTTGCGGGTGACGAGGTCGTCAAAGGGTTCGACCCAGGGTGCCCAGAAGCTGACCCATCCCCAGCCGAAAACAGGCCGCTGCGTGGCGAGTCCGATCACCGCGTCCCAGATGTCGAGCCGGCCGGTGAGGTCGTCGCTCTTGCCGAGCACGCCGAGCAGCACGGGCCGGAACGCCAGCGCCGAGCCCGCGACGCCCGCGAGCACGACGACGATGCCGCCGAAGACGGCCAGTCGGGCACGCGGCGACACCGCCCGGCGCAGCACGAGGATCATCCCGAGCACCAGCAGCACGGCGACGAGCGCCACGGTGATGGTTGCGGAGCGGGTGAGCGCGAGCATCGCGACGGCGAGGACCAGCCAGAGAATTCCGGACAGGCGGCGAACGGTTCCCGCCGCCAACTGCACCCCGAAGACGATCAGCGCGATCAGCGCGATCATCCCGAGCAGGCCGGAGTTGCCCACGATGCCCTGGATCCTGTCTCCCTCGAGCAGCAGGTTGCGCGACCAGTAGAGCATGAGCGGCGGATCGACGCGGTCGGCCGCGGTCACCCAGACCGGGAGGACCGGGGCGCGCACGACGAGTGACACGGCGAGCTCGAACAGGATCGACAGCACGAGGATGATGCGCAGCGCCCAGCCGAGCGCACGGAGCACTTCGTCCCCGGTGAGCACGAGCGCGATCGCGACGGCGGCGAGAGTCGTGATGACCTGGGACAATACGCCGATTGCGGAGGCGCCGGGGTAGAACGACCACGCGATCGAGACCGTGGCCAGGGCGAGAAAAGCCACGAGCGGCCACGGCAGGCTCCCGGGCCGGATGCTGGAGCGGTGCCGCACGAGCACCGCGACCGAGACTGTGGCGAGGATCGCAGCGAGCGCGCCGAACCCGTACCAGCTGATCGAGTTGCGCCACGCGTCGCCCGCCAGGACGGTGAACAGCGCGAGCGTCGCGAATCCCGCGAGGAACCCGCGACGCTCAAGAAGTCTCATGCGGCAAGGCTACCCGGGCGGCCGATTCGCCCGGACCCGATCAGACGAACGCGGCCTTGCCGGTGATCGCCCGGCCGACGATGAGCGTGTTCATCTCGCGGGTGCCCTCGTACGAGTAGATCGCCTCCGCATCGGCGAAGAAGCGGATGACATCGTAGTCGAGCACGATGCCGTTGCCGCCGAAGATCTCACGGCACCAGGCGACGGTCTCGCGCATGCGCGCCGTCGTGAAGAACTTCGCGAGTGAGGCGTGCTCGTCGCGCTGGGTGCCCTCGTCGAGCATGGCCGACACTCGCGTCACCATGCCGATGGAGGCCGTGATGTTGCCGAGGCTCTTCGCGAGCAGGTCCTGCACGAGCTGGTGGCTGCCGATGGTCTTGCCGAACTGCACCCGGGAGTCGGCATATGCGACAGCGGCGTCGTAGGCGCCGATCGAGTTGCCGACCGCGGCCCAGGCGACCTCGGCCCTGGTCAGACGGAGGACCGCCGCGGTGTCGCGGAAGGACTTGCCGTTCTGCAGCCGATACGAGTCGGCCACGACGACGTTCTCGAGCACGATGTCGGCGTTCTGCACGATGCGCAGCGATTGCTTGCCCTCGATCTTCGTTGCCGTGTAGCCGGGGGTCGTGGTGGGCACGATGAATCCCTTGACCTGGCCGTCCTCGGAGTCCTTGGCCCAGATGATCGTGATGTCGCTGATCGCGCCGTTGCCGATCCAGCGCTTCTCGCCGTTGATAATCCAGTTGTCCCCGTCGCGTGTCGCGACCGTGCGCAGGCCCTGCGCCGAATCGGACCCGGAGAGCGGCTCGGTCAGTCCGAAGGCGCCGAGCAGTTCACCGGACGCGAGCCGGGGCAGCCACTCGGCGCGCTGCTCTGGCGAGCCGGCGATCGCGATCGAGCCCATCACGAGGCCGTTCTGCACGCCGACGAGCGTCGCGACGCTCGCGTCGACGCGAGCGATCTCCAGGGCGACCCAGCCGCGGAAGACGGCCGAGTTCTCGAACTTCTTGGTCTCTTCCCACGGCTGGCCGAACAGTCCGAGGCCGGCGAGCCCTTCGACGATGCGGCGGGGCACGAACTCGGCATCCGCCCAGAGGCCGTTCACGATCGGGCGCACCTCGGTCTCGAGGAAAGCGCGGAGGTCGACGATGAGGGACTTCTCCTGGTCCGTGAGGGCGTTCTCGTAACCGTAGAAGTCGCTGCTGAGAGGCTGGAAAGACATGAGGATGCTCCATTGCTCGGGAAGGACGGGGGATCGGCCGCGGCGCCAGGTGCGGAGCGACCATCCATCGGGAGTTTAGGTGGGGTGCCGTCGGCGTCAAAAGGCGTTGGTAGTTTGGTCTAACGGGCGCCGAGCCGTGCCCGGCAGGCTTTGTAGATCGCCTCAATTCAGTAGCAAACCACTAGGGAATCCATCGGATGTTTGTAGGCATCACCAATCGTCCGCGACCCTATGTGTGGGGTTCCCGCACCGCGATCGCGGATTTGCTCGGATGGGCGCCGTCGGGCGGGCCCGAAGCCGAACTCTGGCTCGGCGCGCACTCCGGGTCTCCCAGTCGAATCGTCGACCCGGCCGCCGCCGGGGGCGCGGTCGACCTTGCGGCGTGGATCGCCGCCGACCCGAGCACGACGCTTGGGCCGTACGCCCACTCCGCTCGACTCCCGTTCCTGCTCAAGCTGCTCGCCGCCGGCTCGCCCCTCTCGCTGCAGGCGCATCCCACCGCGGAGCAGGCGAGGGAGGGGTTCCGTCGGGAGAACGAGGCGGGCGTGCCGCTCGACGCCCCGCACCGCAACTATCGCGACGAGCACCCGAAGCCGGAGCTCATCTACGCGCTCAGCGAGCGGTTCGAGGCGCTCTGCGGCTTCAGGACCCTCACGGAGTATCGCCGAATTTTGGCCGTGTTGCGCCGTCGCGCGGCCCCAGGGGAGCCGGTCGCGCCGCTCGACGCGCTGCTCGAACTGGCGGCATCGGACGACGCGCTGCCCGACGTGGTCGGGTGGCTCAGCCGCGGCGGCGACGATGTCGACGCGGTCGTGGAGCTCGTCGCGGACCTGGCCGGGCGTCCCGCGGCACCGGGGGAGGACGGGCGCTTAACTTCCGCGTTCGCCACCGTCGTCGACCTTGCCGCGGACTACCCCGGCGACCCCGGCGTCGCGGTCTCACTGCTGCTCAACCGCGTGTCCCTGCGACGCGGGGAGGCCCTCTACCTACCGGCAGGCAACATCCACGCTTACCTGTCCGGCCTCGGAGTCGAACTCATGGCGGCATCCGACAACGTGATGCGGGGCGGGCTCACCCCCAAACACGTCGATGTTCCCGAGTTGCTGAATGTGCTCGATTTTGACCCGCGCGCGGTACCGGTCCTGACACCGGAGCATCCGTCGCCGGGCCTCGAGGTCTACCGGCCGACCGTGCCTGACTTCGTCCTTGTCCGGTTCGGCGGCGGACCGCCGGCGAGCTTCGCGCTCCACGGACCGGCGATCGCGATCTGCACGCGCGGATCGGTCGTTCTGTCTGGCGCGTCCTCCTCCTCGCCGCTGGATCGGGGCTCGGCCGTGTACATCACGCCGGACGAGGGCGAGATCACGTTCGGTGGCGACGGCGAGGCATTCGTCGCGACGTCGGGCTGACCCGACCGCGCCGAGGCGAGCGCGCGGTCACGGCCGGCGGAATGAGAAGAACTTGTGGCCGAGGTAGCTGATGATCGTGGTGACGATAATGATGGCGGCCTGGGCGGCGAGCGATGACCAGCCGGCGAGTTCGACCAGCACGGGCAGCAGCACCGCGTTTGCGGAGAGCATCATGACGTAGACGCTCTCGAACCGGAGGAAGTCGGCCACGAGGCTCGCCCGGCCGGTCACCGCGAAGGTGAACCTGCGGTGCAGCATGAAGGCCAGTATGGTCGCGACGAGGTACGACAGCAGCAGGCTGAGCAGGTAGCGGCCGCCGAACGCGGCCTCAAACGCCACGAACAGGCCGTAGGCGACGACGGTGTTGATACCGCCGATGATGATGAAGCGCGTGCGTTCATCGGCGAGGAGTCGTCGCAGGAGGGTGGGCACCGGCCCAGCCTGACAGACGGCCTCAGAGACTGCCTGACCGACGGCACAGGGTGCCCGGCAATACAGTGGAGCCATGACTTGGCTAGTGACCGGCGGCGCCGGCTATATCGGTTCCCACGTGGTGCGCGCGCTCGTCGGGGCGGGCCTGCGCGCCGTCGTGGTCGACGACCTGTCCAGTGGGCGGGCGGAGTTCCTGCCGACCGGTGTCCCGTTCGCGCGCGGCAGCATCCTCGATGGGGACCTGCTGATGCACACGATGGATGCCCACGACGTCACCGGCGTCATCCACGTGGCCGGCTACAAGTACGCGGGGGTCTCGGTGACGCGCCCACTGTTTACCTACGAGCAGAACGTCACCGGAACCGCGATCCTGCTCGCCGCGATGCAGGACCGCGGGGTCGATCGGATGGTGTTCTCGTCGAGCGCGGCCGTCTACGGAACCCCGGACACCGACCTCGTCACGGAGGCGACCCCCAAGTCCCCCCAGTCGCCGTACGGCGAATCGAAGCTCATCGGCGAATGGCTGCTGCGCGACCAGGCGGTCGCGGTGGGCCTTCGCCACACCTCACTGCGCTACTTCAACGTCGTCGGGTCAGGCGAGGGCGGCGTCTTCGACGTGAGCCCGCACAACCTGTTCCCGCTCGTGTTCGAGGCGCTGCTCGATGGGCGCACGCCGCGCATCAACGGCAACGATTACCCCACGCCCGACGGCACCAACGTGCGCGACTACATCCACGTCGCCGACCTCGCGATCTCGCACGTCGCCGCCGCCCGCCGCCTCGATGCCGGCGAGCCGCTCGAGAGCGCCTACAACCTCGGAAGCGGTGACGGCGTCTCGGTCGGCGAGATCATGAGCACCATCGCGGATGTCACCGGCATACCGTTCTCCCCGGAGATCGCCCCCCGGCGCCCCGGCGACCCGGCCCGCATCGTCGCGGGCGGCGCTCTCGCCGCACGGGATCTCGACTGGCGGATGCGGCACAGCCTGCGCGACATGGTCGAGAGCGCATGGCAGGCACGCACGGGCTAGCGATCATTCCCGTCCGGCGCGTCGCCAACCCTCCACAGGGAGTTGAGGGTTTACGATTCGCGGCTTGACGCGGGGGTAACTACACAGGTGTAATTATCCCTAACGCGACAGGCTGTCGTAAGAACGCCGAGCGGAGGGGAGACCGTGATATGGCAATAGCCGAAAACGCCGCTGTCAACAGCAACACCGGAAGCGCCACCACCAACCGTCGAGGCGTGCCAGACGACTGGTTTGTCGACCCGGTACGACTCGGGGTTCCCGGGGTTCGCAAGATGGTGCCCGTGGGCGACGACCCGCTCGCGTGGCAGACCGACTCGCTGTGCGCGCAGACCGACCCCGAGGCGTTCTTCCCCGAGAAGGGCGGATCGACTAGAGACGCCAAGAAGATCTGCCAGTCGTGCGAGGTGCGCTCCGAGTGCCTCGAGTACGCGCTTGCGAACGACGAGCGGTTCGGCATCTGGGGCGGCCTCTCCGAGCGTGAACGCCGCAAGCTGAGGAAGCGCGACTCGGCCTGACCTGTTACCTGCCGAGCGGGTGTGGGGGTCGGGCTGAGCGTGTCAGTCGCCCGCTCTTGGCAATCGCGCCTAGGCTCGATGGGATGCAACAGCGAGTAACCGCGATTCTTGTCGCCCGGTCGGGGGCGGAGTATCTGCACCGGACCCTCGCGGCGGTCGACAGGCAGGTTCGCAGACCCGACTTCCTGATCGCGGTCGACGCCGGGTCGAGCGACAACTCGGGCTCGCTGCTAGCCGCCGCCGGTCCCGCCCAGCTCGTCGCAGCCTCAGCGAAGGCCTCGTTCGGCGAAGCCGTCGCGCACGCCCTGCACGTGGCCGCCCCCGCGGTCTCCGACAACGAGTGGCTCTGGCTGCTCGCCCACGATAACGCGCCGGAACCGGACGCGCTCACCCGGCTGCTCGGAGCCGTCGAGATCGCCCCGTCCGTCTCCGTCGCCGGCCCGAAGTTGATGGGGTGGAAGCGGCGCGACGTCATCGCCGAGTTCGGGGAGTCGATGACTCCCGTCGGCACCTCGGTGCGCCTCGTCGAGGACGAGCTCGACCAGGCCCAGCACGACATCCGCGGCGACGTGCTCGGTGTGGCGGCATCGGGCATGCTGGTCCGCCGATCCGTCTGGACCGCGCTCGGTGGGTTTGACCCCGCGTTACCGTCGACGGATGCCGCGCTCGATTTCTGCGTCCGCGCCCGCCTCGCCGGCCATCGCGTCATCGTCGTGCCGGGAGCCCGGGTGGCGAGCGCCGGCGGACCGCAGCACTTCGGGCGCCGGTCCCTGAGCGACCGAAGCCGCATGCAGATCGCCAGATCCGCCCAGCTGCACCGCCGCCTCGTCTACGCGCCCTCCGCCGTGGTGCCGCTGCACTGGCTCTCGCTCATCCCCCTCGCCATCATCCGGTCGATCGTGCACCTGCTGGCCAAGTCACCGGGTGCCGTCGGCGCCGAACTGGTGACGGCCTTCCGCGCCGCCTTCGACGTTCTCCCCGTCATCCGGGCCCGGCGCAACCTCCGTCGCACCCGACGCCTGGGCTGGAAGGCGATCGCGCCGCTACGGCTCTCCTGGCGTCGGGCCAGGGAGCAGCGAGCCCACCGCCAGGACAGCGACGACGGGATGGGCCCCGTCGGCCCGGCCGTGTACCGCGAGGAGCCCATCGGCTTCGTCACCGGCGGTGGCCTGTGGGCCGTTCTCGTCACCGGGCTTGTCGGCCTCGTCGCGTTCGGCGGGCTCCTCGGGGCCACCTCGGTCTCCGGCGGCGGGTTGCTTCCCCTCGGAAGCGTCGACAACCTCTGGTCGCAGGTGGGGTACGGCTGGCGGGAGATCGGCATCGGGTTCACCGGGGCCGCCGACCCGTTCAGCTACGTGCTCGCCTCGCTGGGATCGCTCGCCTTCTGGCAACCCTCGGTCGCGATCGTCGCGCTCTACGTGCTCGCGCTGCCACTGGCGACGCTCGGTGCGTGGTTCGCGGCGCGTCAATTCACCGTGCGCCCGTGGCCGCCCGCGCTCGCCGCCGTGCTGTGGGGAATCGCCCCGCCCCTTCTCTCCTCGCTCGAAACCGGCCACCTCGGCGCCTCGATCGCCCACCTGCTGCTCCCGTGGCTCATACTTCTCGGCCTCTCCGCAGGCAGGTCATGGACGGCCTCCGCCGGCGCCGCTCTCGTGTTCGCCGCCGTGACGGCCTCGGCTCCCGTGCTCACGCCCGCGCTTCTGGTCATGTGGCTGGCCCTCGTGCTCTCCCGGCCGCGCCGCGCCTACCGGCTTCTCGGCATCCCGCTCCCCGCCGCAGCGCTGTTCGCACCGCTCGCGATCGACCAGATCCTGCGGGGAAACCCACTCGGACTTCTCGCCGACCCCGGTGTCCCCGCGGCGGGCGGCGCCACCTCCGGCATCCAGCTCGCCCTCGGGTCCGCAGCCGGGGGCTCGAACGGCTGGACGGCACTGCTCGATCGGGTACTCCTGCCCGCCACGACAGCGCCCATCGTCGTGGCTGCACTGCTGCTTCCCCTCGGCCTGCTTGCCCTCCTCGGGCTGTTCGTGCGCGGATCCCGACGCTCGATCCCCGCGCTCGCGGTCGCTCTCCTCGGCTACGCCACGGCGGTCATCTCTACCCGCCTCGAGCTTGTCGCCGTGGGGTCGGAGACCGTCGGCATCTGGCCGGGGTCCGGCCTCAGCCTGTTCTGGCTCGGACTGATCGGCGCTGCCCTCGTCTCGCTCGACGCGATCGGCGCCGCGGCGAGGGGGTTCGCGGTGCTGCTCGGCGTCGCCTCCCTTCTCCTGGCCGTACCGCTTGTGGGGTCCAACCTGCTCGGAACGCTCACCGTGCAACCCGGCCCGGCCCGGCTGCTGCCCGCCTTCGTCGACGCCGAGGCGACCTCCCGGCCCGAGATTGGCACGCTCATCCTCGCGCCGGCGGGCGATGGCGCCATCTCGGCCGCACTGGAGCGCGGCCGCGGCACCCTGCTCGAGCAGCAGTCGACGCTCGATGCCACGGCGATGGGGATGAGCGACGCCGACGCGCGGCTCGCGAACCTCGCCGGCAACCTGGCCTCGCGCAGCGGCTACGACTCGGCGGCCGACCTCGACGACCTCGCGATCGGCTTCATCGTTCTCGAGGGCGCGGATGCGAATGCGGAAACGGACACGGACATGGACGCGGATGCGTCTGCGACCGCGGCCTCCGCTGACGAGGCCGAGGCTGCGGTGCTGCGTCGCACTCAGGATGCGCTTGACGGCAACGCCCTGCTCGTGCCGGTCGGCGAGACGTCGCGAGGGCTGCTCTGGCGTTACGTTGGCGAGGCAGACGCCGTGGCGGGAACGGGGCCGTCGAACACCGGTTCGGTGCTCGGGATGATCGTGCTCGTCGGCCAGGGGCTGATCATTGGCATGACCGTGCTGCTCGCGGTGCCGACGGCGCGCCGCCGCCGGGAACACGTTTCGCGCGGCACCGAGAACGAAGAGCCCGCCACGACGTTCGACGAGGACACCGATGACTGACCGCGACGACGAGCCCGCCGGCCTCGCGCCGGACAACTGGACACCCGCAGAGCCCAGCGGCTCGGCGGCCGACGAGCCGTCGTCGCTCGAGTCCACGGCGAGAGACGTGCCGGACGAGACAAGCGGTCCCAGCCGCGCGCCGCGCCGATTCACCGGCAGGGGCGCCGTCGTCGTCGGCGTGCGCGGACTCATCGGAATCATCGGGGGCACGGTCGCGGCGACCGCCGTGGTCGCCGCCACTGTCATCACCGGCCCCATCTACACGCTGACGGCGCCGTCGGCGTCAATCGCGCCCGTGCCCACCGCGCAGGAGCGCGTATGCCCCGGGCCGCTGCTGCGGCTCGGCGACGACGCCGGCCAGGGCGCGACCATCGCGACGTCGGTGGGCGACGCGGACGTCGAGTTCCAGTCGGTGCCCCGGGAGGCGACGGCGGGCCGCCTCCCCACCACGGACAACCCGAGCGGCCTCGCTCCCCAGGTGCTCGTGCTCCCACCCGGAGAGCCGGGCGGAAAGCCGGCGCTCGCCGGGAGCCAGTCCCAGTCCGTCACCTCCGGCGGGCTGCTCGGGCTCGCGACAGCCGAGTGCGCCGAGGCGAGCGGCGACACCTGGCTCGTGGGCGGTGCGACCGATGTCGGGCGCACAACGCTGATCACGATCAGCAACCCCAGCGCGGTCATCGCGACCGTCGCGCTGAGCATCTACGGCCAGTCCGGCCCCGTCGTCGCGCCGGGGGCCGAGGGCATCGTGGTGCCGCCCGGATCGCAGCGCATCATCTCGCTCGCGGCGTTCGCCCCCGAGATTGTCGCTCCGGTCGTGCGGGTGGAGAGCCGGGGCGGCCAGGTGGTCGCCAATCTGCAGCAGTCCATCGTGCGCACCCTCGCCCCCGGCGGGGTTGAGATCATCGGCGAGACGAGGGGCCCCTCGCGCAGCGTCGTCATCCCCGGGCTCGTCGTCGCGTCGGCGGAGCGCGTCGCCGAGGTGCAGACGGAGCCCGGTTACATCGACGTCGAAACCGCCGTGCGCATCCTGCTTCCCGGTGACGCCCCAACGACCGCGACGGTCACCGTTACCCCCGAGCGCGGCGAGCGCGACCCCACGGTCTTCGATCTCGAGCTCGTCGGCGGCCAAGTGGGCCAGGTCGCCGTCGCCGGCCTCGACGACGGCAACTACACCGTGACCGTCGAGGCCGACCTTCCGGTCGTCGCCGGGGTGCGGGCGAGCACCGTGACCGACGACGGCACCGCCGATTTCGCCTGGCTCGGCGCTCCTGAGGCGCTCGGCGACCGGGCGCTTCTCGTGATCGCCCCTGGCCCCTCGCCGCGCGTGCACCTGGCCAACCCGACCGCGAAGGACGTCACCGTGACGGTCGAGTCGGGCGGGGAGGCGCGCAGCATCGACGTCCCCGCCGGGCGCAGCGTGTCAACGCCAGTCGCGCGCGACAACGTCGTGCTGACGGGAACCGCCGGTCTCATCGCGAATGTCAGCTACACCGGTGACGGCGCGCTCGGCTCGTTCGGAGTGACAACGCCAGGCCCCGGGTCGACCCCCATCACGGTGTACCGCTAGGTCAGGAATCAGGCGCCCGTTACCGTGACGACACGAAGCGTCCGCTCAGTGCAGGTGGCGGAACCGGTCGGGCGCGAGATCCCACGGGTCCTTGCCGAGAAGCTCGGCGACGGCGCGGAACACGCAGCTCTCGACGAGCATCCGCCGGTGGAGAGCGTCCGAGCGGTGCAGCTTCGCGAGCCGTTCGATCGGCAGCCGGAACAGGATCACGCGCCGCTCGGCGACGGAGACCTGCCAGCGATCCACACCCCCGGTAGCGCCGACCTCGCTCGGCAGCCCGGCGATCTCGAAGCTCACCTGGCGCAGGTCATCCGGCCACAGGTCCTTGAGATATTCGGCCGTCTGCACAACCGTGGTCTCGAAGACATCCGCTCGCGTCGCCAGAAGCGGCAGGTGCGGCCCCGTGACGGCAGAACGGATGCCGCGCCCGTGCCGGTCTCGCCAGCCGCCCCGCACGGAGCGGTGGCCGGTCACACGATGCGGGGAGCGAGCCATTGGCCAAGTCTAGGCCGCGACCCGGGACGCGACGGTGGGTCGCGACGCCCGGCGGCCACCCTCGGCCTAGGGTGGGGAAAATGGATGGACGGCCCTGCAGCAAGGTGGCCTGCGTCGCGGACGCGGTGTCGACCCTCACCTACGATTACGCCGACTCGATGGCGGTGCTCGGACCGCTGAGCTATACGCCGGAGCCGCACAGCTACGACCTCTGCCCGAAGCACTCGGAGCGCCTGTCGGTGCCGCAGGGGTGGCAGGTCGTCCGCCACGTCGTGATGCGTGACCTAGGCTTTCCCGCATGACTGGCCTCCAGGCTTCGACGGGTCCCATCGACCTTGCCCCGTTCATTAAGGCCTACGACGTGCGCGGGCTCGTCGGCTCGCAACTCACCGTCGGCGTGGTGCGCGCGCTCGGAGCGGCCTTCGCCGACGAGGTCGGCACGCCCGGTGGCGAGATCATCGTCGGCCACGACATGCGCGACTCCTCGCCCGGCTTTGCCGAGGCGTTCTCCGCCGGCGTGCGGGACCGCGGCGTGAATGTCGTGGGGATCGGGCTGTGCTCTACCGACGAGACCTACTACGCCTCCGGCCACCTTGACCTTCCGGCAGCGATGTTCACCGCGAGCCACAATCCGGCCACCTACAACGGCATCAAGTTCTCCCGGGCCGGCGCCCAAGGCATCAGCTTCGACACCGGGCTTCGGGCGATCCGCGACCGGGCCACGACTTTCCTCGCCGAGGGTATCGACACCGCCGAGGAGCTCGGAGGTGCCCGGGAGCTTGCCGTGCTCGCCGACTATGCCGCCTACCTCCGCGCCCTCGTCGACCTCTCCGGTATCCGCCCGCTGCGCGTCGTTGTCGACACGGGCAATGGAATGGGCGGACTCACCGTGCCCGCGGTGCTCGGCGCCGCCGCCGGCCTGCCGGAGCTCCCGATCGAGGTCATCCCGCTCTACTTCGAGCTCGACGGCACCTTTCCCAACCACGAGGCCAACCCCCTCGACCCCGCTAACATCGTCGACCTGCAGCGCGCGGTTCTCGAGCACGGCGCGGACCTCGGCCTCGCCTTCGACGGCGACGCCGACCGCTGCTTCGTCGTCGATGAGAAGGGCGAGGGCGTCACCCCGTCGGCCATCGCCGCGATCGTCGCCCTGCGCGCGATCGAGCGCGCCACGGCGCTCGATCCCGACGGTGAGGTCGTCGTGCTGCACAACCTGATCACCTCCCGCGTCGTGCCGGAGACGATTGTCCAGGCAGGCGCGATCCCGGTGCGCACGAAGGTGGGGCACTCCCTCATCAAGGACGAGATGGCGGCCACCGGCGCGGTGTTCGGGGGTGAGCACTCCGCGCACTACTACTTCAAAGAGTTCTGGGGTGCTGACAACGGCATGCTCGCGGCAATGTACGTGTTGGCCGAGCTCGGGCACCAGAGCGACCCGATGTCGGGGATCTCCGCCCGGTTCACCCCGTACGCGCTGAGCGGCGAGATCAATTCCACCGTGACCGACATTCCCGGCGCCTACTCCCGCATCGTCGACGAGTTCGTCGGCATGGCGGAGTTCGACGAGCTCGACGGACTCACGGTCACCGGAATCGTGCAGCGCGATGCCCCCTTCTGGTGGTTCAACGTGCGGCCGTCGAACACGGAGCCGCTCCTGCGGCTCAATGTCGAGGCCGGCACGAACGAGGAGATGCTGCGAATCCGGGACGTCGTGCTGGGCCTCATCCGCGGCTGACGCCGCACCCCGGTCAACGCCCCGCTTCCGCTCAGCCCCAAGCTGGCAGAATGGGCCGATGACCATCTCCACTACCGCCGTTCCGTTCAAGGTCGCCGACCTCTCCCTCGCCGAAGCCGGGCGCCACCAGTTCCGCCTCGCCGAGAACGAGATGCCGGGCCTCATGGCGCTGCGCGAGGAATTCGGCCCGTCACAGCCGCTCAAGGGCGCGCGCATCGCCGGGAGCCTGCACATGACCGTGCAGACCGGAGTGCTCATTGAGACCCTCGTGGCCCTCGGTGCGCAGGTGCGATGGGCGAGCTGCAACATCTTCTCCACCCAGAACGAGGCCGCGGCTGCCGTCGCCGTCGGGCCGACCGGCACCGTCGACGCGCCAGCAGGGGTGCCTGTGTTCGCCTGGAAGGGCGAGACCCTCGAGGAATACTGGTGGTGCACGACCCAGATCTTCGACTGGTCGGCGGAGGCCGCGGCCGTGGGCGAGACCTGGGCCGGGCCGAACATGATCCTCGACGATGGCGGCGACGCGACAATTCTCGTACACAAGGGCCGCGAGTTCGAGGCCGCCGGCGCCGTGCCTCCCGCCTCGGCATCCGACAGCCAGGAATATCGGGTCATCCTCGACACCCTCCGCGCGTCGCTGGCCGAGAGCGGTGATCGCTGGACGAATATCGGCGACGGCATTCTCGGCGTCACCGAGGAGACCACAACGGGCGTGCACCGGCTCTACGAGCTTGCCAAGAGCGAGAACCTGCTGTTCCCGGCCATCAACGTCAACGACTCGGTGACCAAGTCGAAGTTCGACAATAAGTACGGAATCCGGCACTCGCTGCCCGACGGCCTCAACCGGGCCACCGATGTTCTCATCGGGGGCAAGGTCGTGTTCGTCGCCGGGTACGGCGACGTCGGCAAGGGTGCGGCGGAGGCCATGCGTGGGCAGGGTGCCAGGGTGATCGTCTCCGAGGTCGATCCGATCTGCGCCCTCCAGGCGGTCATGGACGGCTACCAGGTGACGACGATCGAGGATGTGCTCGACGAGGTCGACATCTTCGTGACCGGAACTGGCAACGAGAACGTCATCACGGTCGACCACCTGCTCGGCATGAAGCACCTCGCGATCCTCGCGAACGTCGGTCACTTCGACAACGAGATCGACATCGCCGGCCTCGAGGCGCTCGTTGGGGCCGAGAGAATCGAGATCAAGCCGCAGGTGCACGAGTGGCGGCTGCCGTCGGGACGCGCGATCCTCATGCTGTCCGAGGGGCGTCTGATGAACCTCGGCAATGCGACCGGGCATCCGTCGTTCGTCATGAGCACGTCGTTCGCGAACCAGGTCCTCGCGCAGATCGAGCTCTACGCACACGGCGAGAACTATGACACCCAGGTCTACGTGCTGCCCAAGCATTTGGACGAGAAGGTCGCGCGTCTGCACTTGGATGCGCTCGGCGTGAAGCTCACGACCCTCACCGCCGAGCAGGCCGCCTACATCGGAGTAAGCATCAACGGACCGTTCAAGGTGGACCAGTACCGCTACTGAGTGGCGGTGGCCGCGAGGTCCTGCGATCGGAGTGCGCCTGGCGACGAGTGTGTTTGTTGGCGCCGAGTGTGCTCGTTTCGCCCATGCAGTTGCCTGCTGGGCGCCGAGTGTGCTCGTTTCGCCCATGCAGTTGCCTGCTGGGCGCCGAGTGTGCTCGTCGGCGCCGACTGTGCCGGTTGTAGCGGGCACGCTCGGTGCGGGTGGGCACTCTCGACGGGGGGAGGCTGCGATCGCGGAGTGAGGTCGCGCGGTCGGAGCGAGCCTGGCGACGAGTGTGTTTGTTGGCGCCGAGTGTGCTCGTTTCGCCCATGCAGTTGCCTGCTGGGCGCCGAGTGTGCTCGTTTCGCCCATGCAG
>NZ_JBEPNA010000014.1:0-94887 GCF_040546025.1 Marisediminicola sp. UYEF4
AGCCGTGGTAGCCGTGGTAGCCGTGGTAGCCGGGGTAGCCGTGGTAGCCGTGGTAGCCGTGGTAGCCGTGGTAGCCGTGGTAGCCGTGGTAGCCGTGGTAGCCGTGGTAGCCGTGGTAGCCGTGGTAGCCGTGGTAGCCGTGGTAGCCGTGGTAGCCGTGGTAGCCGTGGTAGCCGTGGTAGCCGTGGTAGCCGTGGTAGCCGTGGTAGCCGTGGTAGCCGTGGTAGCCGAGGGTAGCCGTGGTAGCCGGCGCATGCCGCACGGGGAGCTGCCCACCCAGCAGAACCACTTCTACCCGCGCACTCCCAGCGCGAACGGCAGCACTCCAGCGGCGCCACCCTGGCGCAGCACCCTGGCGGCGACGGTGAGCGTCCACCGGCTGTCGACCAGATCGTCGACGAGCAGCACCGGCCCCGACAGTCCGGACAAGGCAGACCCGAGCGCCCCGCCGACCGTGAAACCGCCCCAGACGCTCTGCAACCGGTAGGCGCTGTTGCCGCCGGGCTCGCCGACCGGGCCGTCGCCAACGAGGTCAAGCGATCCGAGATAGGGCAGCCGGCCGACTCCGGCGAGCGCCGTCGCGACCGACTCGACGAGCAGCGGATGCGACCGCGACGGCATCGAGACGACCGCCGCGGGCCGCTCCTCCCAGCCCCATTCGCCGAGCACCCGGATGCACGCCGCGATGAGCTGCGGGGAGGCCGGAGCGTCGATGTTCGACGGGGAGAACACCGCGCGCAGGGTGCCGCCCCAGCCGAGGTCGGTGAGGCGGGCGAGGGCGCGGCCATCCAGCATCCGCTCGCCCGGCGCGATCTTGCCCTTCGCCGGCACGCCGAGGCGGTCGGCTCCGGTGGGCCACTGCGCGCGCGGCTCGATGATCACGCCGACGCGGTCGAGGGAGGACGCCGCCTTCGCCGCCTGCTCGTCCCGCACGTCGACGGGGTACCAGGCGCCGGCGCAGTTGTCGCAACGTCCGCAGGGCACAGCGGTGTCGTCGTCGAGCGAGCGCTGGAGGTATTCCATGCGGCATCCGTCGGTCTGCTCGTACTCGATCATGTGCTGCTGCTCGGCGATCCGCTCGGCGGCGATGCGCTCGTACCGTTCGCGGTCGTAGGTCCACGGCGTGCCGGTCGCGATCCAGCCGCCCTGCACCCGTTTGACCGCGCCGTCGACGTCGAGCACCTTGAGCAGCAACTCGAGCGGAGTGCGCCGGATGTTCACGCGCGCCTCGAGCGCCGGCGTCGAGAGGGGTGCGCCGCCGTTCGCGTTGAGCTCGTCGATCACGGTTTCGGCGCGCTGCTGGTTGGGCATCGACGCGGTGGCGAAGTACTGCCAGATCGCCTCGTCCTCGGTGCCGGGCAGCAGCAGCACGTCGGCGTTCGCGGTGGCTCGGCCGGCGCGGCCGACCTGCTGGTAGTAGGCGACGGGCGAGGACGGCGCACCGAGGTGCAGCACGAAGCCCAGATCGGGTTTGTCGAAGCCCATGCCGAGCGCGCTCGTGGCGATCAGCGCCTTCACCTGGTTGCCCTTGAGTAGCCCCTCGGACTCCTCCCGCTCGCTCGTGTCGGTCTGGCCGGTGTAGGCACGCACGACGTGGCCGGCCTCGCGCAGCAGCCGTGCCGTGTCTTCGGCGGCGGCGACGGTGAGCGTGTAGATGATGCCGCTGCCGGGCAGGTCGTCGAGGTGGCTGAGCAGCCAGCCGAGCCGGGCACTGGCATCCGGCATCCGCAGCACGCCCAGCCGGAGGGATGCCCGGGCGAGCGGCCCGCGGATCGTGACGACGTCGGTGTGCGCGGCCCCAGGAGCGAGCGCGCCGAGCTGCTCCGCGACATCCTGCACCACCCGGCTGTTGGCGGTCGCGGTCGTCGCGAGCACGGGCACCCCGGCGGGCATCTGCGCGATCAGGTCGCGCAGGCGCCGGTAGTCGGGCCGGAAGTCATGACCCCAGTCGGAAATGCAGTGCGCCTCGTCGACGACGAGCATGCCGACCCGCGGGATCAGCTGCGGCAGCTGCTGCTCCCGGAACGACGGATTGTTGAGCCGCTCCGGCGAGACGAGCAGCACGTCAACCTCGTCGGCGGCGAGCTGGCGCAGCACGTCGCCCCACTCGTGAGCGTTGGTCGAGTTGATCGCGACCGCGCGCACCCCGGCGCGGGCCGCTGCCGCGATCTGGTCGCGCATCAGGGCGAGCAGCGGCGAGACGAGGATTGTCGGGCCGGCGCCCTGCTGGCGCAGCAGCAGCGTCGCGACGAAGTACACCGCCGACTTGCCCCAGCCGGTGCGCTGCACGACGAGCGCACGGCGGCGGTCGTCGACAAGGGTCTCGATGGCCTCGAACTGGCCCTCGTGGAAGGCCGCGTCGTCACGCCCGACGAGCGTGCGCAGAATCTCGAGAGCGGATGCGCGGGTGTCGGTCATCGCTCCAGCCTGACAGAGACCCACGACACCGCCCATCAACTACGCTTGGCGCCCATGGTCCTGCCCGAAGTGAGCGTCTGCTATCTGCTGCGCGAGACCGCGGCCGGGCCCGAGATTCTCCTGGGACGCAAGAAGACCGGGCTGGGGCTGGGTAACCTCGTCGGGCCGGGCGGCAAGCTCGAGGCCGGCGAGACGCCGACGGATGCTGCGGTGCGCGAGACACGGGAAGAGATCGGCGTGACTGTGCACCCCGACTCACTCACCCTCATCGGCGAGCTCACGTACCCATTTCCCTACCGCCCGGCGTGGAGCCAGAAGTCATGGGCTTTCCTCTGCCGGGAGTTCTCCGGCGAGCCCATGGAGTCGGATGAACTGCGCCCGGAGTGGTTCGCGCTCGATGCGCTCCCCCTCGACCGGATGTGGGACGACGCGAAGCACTGGCTGCCGTTGGCCCTCGGCGGCCGGTTCGTGCGTGCGACGTTCACGTTCGCGGCCGACGGCAAGTCAGTGGAGTCGTCGGATTTCGTGAAGCCTCCGGGCTACCCGGCCGTCGACATGACGGGCTCCGAGTAGGAGAACCCGTCGGTGACGTTGTCGATCCGCACCTCGAGAGTGCCGGTGGCCCCGGTGTCATCGGTGACCGCGCAGTCGAGCGTCGCCCCCGGCAGGATCTGTTCCGGCGTTTCGCACTCCACCGTGTGCTCGGTGCCGCCGACGGACAGCTCCCACGCGATCGACTCCTCGATGTTGCCCGTGATCAGGGGCACAAACGAGGCGCGGAACGAGAACGCGAGCACCACGCATCCGGCGGCGACGATCAGCACGTTCAGGAACCACACCCAGGCGGGTGCTGCACCGATTCCCGCATGCTTGCGGGTCACGACGGCCCGGGCGATCAGGTAGACCGGTGCGCCGAGCAGCGACCACGATGCGCGCGCGACATCGTGGTGCCCCCAGATGCGGAGGCGGCGCACGTCACGCACAGCGAAGACGATCACGACCAGGTAGGGCAGCAGGACCGCGGCGAGTACCCACCAGGTCCAGCCGTAGAGGGTGATCAGGACGAGCGCGGCGGCGCCCGCGACGAACGCGACGAATGGGCTGAACGCGATGATCCAGACGGAAATCGAGCTCCATCGGCTCGGCAGGATGTCCCAACCCCCGGGGGTCTCGACGCGGCGCGCGACAACGACAGCGGGGCGATTGCTTTCTTGACGCGGCCACCCGAAGCTGGGCTCCGGCTCCGGCTCCGGCTCCGGCTCGGGCTCGGCCTCAACCTCGTCAGCCGGCAGCGGGGCCGTGTGCTCCGACCAGCCCTCGCCCGTCCACCAGCGCATGCGCGACGGCGACGCTGGATCCACGTGCCATCCCGCGGGAACGACGGCGGTCGGAACGTCAGTCACTTGGCCCCCCAATAAGTGTTGACCAATAGTGGCGTACGCGGGCCCCCGGCGCCCTCCCCACATCTGGGGTGAAACGCCCCGTTCTTCCCGCGGGAATCAGATGATTTTGTGGTCTATCGGCGGCAGCAAAACAACCCCTCCCCCGGCCCCCTGCCCGCCCCTATCCTCGGAGCACTGAAAGTCCCAGCACCGCACCTCACAGCATCCGAGGCCACAGCACATTCACCGACGAATGGAGCGACGCGATGACGGCCATCACCACTATCCGCAATCGGATGCGGCCACGGTCGAGGCTCGGCTGGTGGAGCACCGGCCTCGCGGGCCTTGTCCTGTTTGTCGCCCCGCTCGCGAGCCTCATCACCGGCCTCGCGATCGCCCTCTTCGAGCGTTCCTACGTGGTGAGCACAAGCGACGCGGTGTACCTGACGATTCCGTGCGTTGTGGTCTCGGCCACGCTCGGCATCGTGGCGGTCCTACGCGGAGACCGCAGTCCCGTGGTGGTCCTCGGGACTGGTGTGATGACGGCGATCACAGGCGCCCTCTGGGCGGACGAGTTCCTCTTTCGCATCTGAATCCGCGCCTCAGGTCGCGAAATTCCCGCGTTCGGGAATGTTGTCCGTCTTCGGCGGCTTTCAGCACAGGGAAGCAGACGAGGATGGGCCAGTGACGGAGACCACGCGGTGACGAGCAGAGCCGATGTGGGGTTCCGATCGGAACGCGGCCCGATCCTCATCGCCATCATGATGACGACCGGACTCGTCGCCATCGACGCGACGATCCTCGCGACCGCGATCACCTCCATCGTCGGCGACCTCGGCGGGTTCGCCCAGTTCCCGTGGCTGTTCTCGATCTACCTGCTCGCGCAGGCCGTCTCGGTGCCCATCTATGCAAAGCTCTCCGACGTGGTCGGGCGGGGGCCGATCATCATCTTCGGCATCGCCCTGTTTTTGCTCGGCTCGATCCTCTGCGGGCTCGCCTGGAGCATGCCGGCCCTCATAGCGTTCCGCGCCGTGCAGGGCCTCGGCGCCGGCGCCGTGCAGCCGACGGCGATCACCATCGTGGGCGACATCTACAGCATCGCCGAGCGGGCGCAGGTGCAGGGCTACCTCGCGAGCGTCTGGGCGGTTTCGTCGGTCGTCGGCCCGACGCTCGGCGGGCTGTTCTCGGAGTTCCTGTCGTGGCGCTGGATCTTCTTCATCAACATCCCGCTCTGCATCGTCGCGGGCTGGATGATCCTGCGCACCCTGCACGAGAAGATCGAGCCACGTGCGCACCGCGTCGACTACCTCGGCGCGGTGCTGCTCACCAGCTCGCTCAGTCTGCTCATCCTCGGCATCCTCGAGGGCGGACAATCGTGGGCCTGGGATTCCCCGCTGAGCATCGGGGCCTTCGTCGTCGGCGGGATTCTGCTCGGATGCTTCGTGCTGGCCGAGACGCGCGCCGCCGAGCCGATCCTGCCGCTCTGGGTCTTCTCCCGCAGGCTGCTGCTGACCACGGCACTGGTCGGGCTCGGCGTCGGTGCGATCCTGATCGGCCTCACCTCGTACGTGCCCACCTACCTCGAGGGGTCGCTCGAGGTGTCGCCGCTCGTCGCGGGGCTCGCCCTCGCCGCACTGACGATCGGCTGGCCGATCTCGGCATCCCTCTCCGGGCGCTTCTATCTGCGGATCGGGTTCCGCAACACGGCGGTCATCGGAATGGTCATCGTGGTCTCGGGCGCCGTCATCCTCGCCGCCTTCGCGGGCGAGCCGAGCCTCGTCACCGTCGCGGCGAGCTGCTTCCTCATCGGCCTCGGGCTCGGCCTCGTCGCCACCCCGACGCTCATCGCCGCCCAGTCGAGCGTCGAGTGGAACCAGCGTGGCGTCGTGACCGGCGCGAGCCTGTTCTCCCGCTCAATCGGCAGCGCGATCGGCGTCGCGATCTTCGGCGCGGTCGCGAACGGCATCTTCGCGGCATCCGGGGGCTCCGGAATGGATGCTGAGACGATCACCACCGCGTCGTCGGCGGTCTTCCTCGCCGTCGTCATCGCCGCGGCGGCGACCGTCGTCGCGGTCGTCGCGATGCCGCGCACCCCAGCTCAGGGTGCCCGGGCGTAACAGTCGGCGCGGCGGCGATCGTTCTCGCCGACGACGATTTTCCGAGCGAGCCCCGGCAGTGGCTCAGCTCGTGTGCGGCTGCTCGATTATGGTGTCGCCGCCGGGAAACACGAGCGCCTCGTGTCCGTCATCGAATCGCACGAGGTATGGCGCGGACCCCTCACTGCCACGCACCTCGAGAATCTCGCCGTGCCTGTCCGGGGACTCGACCGTCTTGCCGCGGATCACAATCCGCTCGCCTGCCTTTGCGCGCATCTGCGTCACCTCCTGGCGAAATGGTAACTCCGGAGGCGGTCAGCAATAAGGGGTTGCCGCCGGGCGGATGCCGTGGGGCGGGGCCGCGCTTTCATCATTCAGGAGTTTCAGCCCTGCCGGGCTTTCATCATTCAGGAGTTTCAGCCCTGCCGGGCTTTCATCATTCAGGAGTCTGGAACCCGGGGCGACCGTAAATTGTCCAGCATCCGTCATTCTGGCTATTCCCGCGCGGCCTCGAGCCAACTTTCCTTGCCCAACTCCTGAATAATGACCAGCCTGCCGCCGGTCAACTCTTGAATAATGACAGTGCCCCCGCCGTGCCCCCGCCGGTCAACTCCTGAATAATGACGAGGCGACCCCCGTCAGCGCCCGGCGAAGCCGTCCGTCGCCTCGATCAGCGCCGACAGGATGCCGGGCTCGTCGAACGAGTGCCCCGCATCCGGGATCATCTGGAACTCGGCCTCCGGCCAGGCCCGGTGCAGGTCCCACGCGGTGACGGGCGGGGTGCAGATGTCGTAGCGGCCCTGCACGATGACGGCGGGGATGTCGCGCAGCAGGCGCGCTCCCGCGATCAGCTGGCCGTCGGCCATCCACCCCTTGTTGACGAAATAGTGGTTCTCGATGCGCGCGAACGCCAGCGCGAACCGGGGGTCGGAGAAAACGGCCACGGTCTCGGGTTGCGGCAGCAGGGTGATCGCGCTCGCCTCCCACGTCGACCAGGCCACCGCGGCGGGCCCGTGCACGGCCGGATCGGGGTCGCCCAGCAGCGCGTGGTAGGCGTCGATGTAGCCGCCACGCTGCCCGCCGGGAACCTGCGCCGCGTAGCGCTCCCAGACATCCGGGAAGATCTGCCCGGCCGGGCCCTCGTAGAACCAGTCGAGCTCGGACTCGCGCAGGGTGAAGATGCCGCGCAGCACGAGCTCGGTGACCCGAACCGGATGCGTCTGGGCGTAGGCGAGCGCGAGGGTGCTGCCCCAGCTTCCGCCGAACACCTGCCAGCGGTCGATCCCGAGGTGCTCGCGCAGCCGCTCAATGTCGGCGACGAGATGCCAGGTTGTGTGGACCGCGAGGTCGTAGCCCGCCTCGCTCGCGTGCGGCACGCTCTGGCCCGATCCGCGCTGGTCGAACAGGATGATGCGGTATTTCGCAGGGTCGAACACGCGGCGGTGCTTGGGCCCGACGGCGCCGCCCGGGCCACCGTGAAGGAACACGACGGGCTTCCCGCCCGGGTTGCCGGATGCCTCCCAGTAAAGGCTCTGGCCGTCGCCCACGTCGAGCAGGCCGGAGTCGTACGGTTCGATCTCGGGGTAGTAGGTGCGCATCAGCCCAGCCTAAGTCGATGGTGCCGGGCCAACGGGGCGTGCGCTCCCCACCGGCGGGCGTAGTGTGGGCGAGTGCAATTGCGGCCCCGGCTGGAACGCGCCTCGACGAGGCGCCCTCGCCTGCACCCGGCGCAGATTGTGATGGCCGGGTTCGCGGCGACGATCCTCATCGGAACCGGCCTCCTGATGCTGCCGATCGCGCGCGTCGGCCCCGGTGGCGCGAGCTTCCTCGAGGCGCTGTTCACCGCCACGTCTGCCGTGTGCGTCACGGGCCACATCGTCGTCGATACCGCGGCCTACTGGACCCCGTTCGGGCAGGTCGTGATCCTCGCCCTCGTGCAGATCGGCGGATTCGGCATCATGGCCTTCGCGTCGGTGATCGGACTCGCCGTTGTGCGGCGCATGTCGCTGCGCGCCAAGGTCACGACCGCCGCGGAGGCCCACAGCATGGGGCTCGACGACGTCGGTGGACTCGTGTTGGGCGTCATCCGCATCTCCCTCGTCGTCGAAGTGGTCGTCGCGGTGATGCTCACACTTCGGTTCGCGATCGGCTACGGCGAACCGATCGGACGCGCGGCGTGGCTCGGCGTCTTCCACGCCGTGTCATCGTTCAACAACGCCGGCTTCGCGCTGTTCAGTGACAGTTTCGTGCAGTACGCGACCGATCCGTTCATCTCCCTGCCGATCTGCGCCGCGATCATCATCGGCGGCCTCGGATTTCCCGTCATCATGCAGCTGCGCAAGCACCTGGGCCGCACGCTCAAATGGACCATGAACACGCGCATCGTCGTCGCCGGCACGCTCGCGCTGCTCGTCACCGGCTGGGTCTACATCACGGCCATCGAGTGGAACAACCCGGCGACGCTCGGCCCCCTCGACTGGCCGAGCAAACTCCTCGTCGGCTTCTTCACCTCGGTGCAGACGCGCACCGCGGGCTTCAACTCCATCGACACGGGGCTGATGGATCCCGCGAGCTGGCTCGGCATGGACGCCCTCATGCTCATCGGCGGCGGCCCGGCCGGCACCGCCGGCGGCATCAAGATCACGACCTTCGCGGTGCTGTTCTTCATCATCGTCACCGAGCTCCGCGGCGACGGCGCCGTCAACGTCTTCGGCAAGCGCCTGTCGCGGGCCGTTCACCGCGAGGCGATCACCGTCGTGCTGCTCGCCGTCGCGGTCATCGTCGCCGCCACGACCGCACTGCTGCTGATGACCGACTTCGACCTCGACCGGGTGCTGTTCGAGGTGGTCTCCGCGTTCGGCACCGTCGGAATGTCGACCGGCATCACGGCCGACCTGCCGCCGGCCGGCCAGCTGATCCTCGTGCTGCTCATGTTCATCGGGCGGCTCGGTCCGATCACCTTCGCGTCGTCGATCGCCCTGCGCAAACGCCGCATCACCTACGAGTTCCCGCAAGAGAGGCCCATCATTGGATAAGTTCGCGCTCTTCTCCCGCAACCACCCCAACCGAATTGCAGAGGCGGGGGCCGTCGTTGTCATCGGGCTCGGCCGATTCGGCAGCGCGCTCGCGCTCGAGCTGATGGCCAGCGGCACCGAGGTGCTCGGGATCGACGACCGCGAAGACATCGTGCAGAGCCACAATGGGCTGCTCACGCACGTCGTGCGCGCCGACTCGACCAAGGCAGAGACGCTCGAGCAGCTGGGCGTGCCGGAGTTCGAACGCGTCGTCGTGGCGATCGGCGGCGACCTTCAGGCCAGCATCCTCACCGCCGCGCTCGTTCTCAAGCTCAAAGTGCCGACCGTGTGGGCGAAGGCGGTCACAGACCAGCACGGCGAGATCCTCACCCAGCTGGGCGTGCACCATGTGGTCTATCCCGAGAAGGACATGGGAAAGAGGGTCGCGCACCTGGTGCGCGGTGCGATGCAGGACTACATCGAGGTCGGCGAGAACTTCGCGATCGTCAAGACCACGCCGCCCGCATCGGTGCTCGGCAAGCCGCTTGGCGAGACGAAGGTGCGCGCGAACCACGGCATCACCATCACGGCATTCGAGCGGCCGGGCACGGGATGGAGCTACACGACGCTCGACACAGTGCTCGAGCCAGGCGACATCATCCTGATCGCCGGACAGCCCGACCGAGTGGAAGCGTTCAGCCAGCTGCGGTGATCTGGGAACCGCCGACTCTGATTCGGGAACGCGCGAAAAAATTGATACCGTCGGCTTCACTGACCAGCCGCTGCGGCCGGTGGGACTGGGGGTCTCGTGGATGACGACGAATCGCGCGCGGGCGCACCGCGAGGCATGCTCGCGGAGCTCAAGGACCTCGCGCTCAGCCCGGCGATGAGCGTCTGGGGATCGAGCGTCGATCGGGCCCTCCGGCACATTCCGCGCCCGTCCGGTCCCGCACGCGCGTACGCCTCGGGACGGGACAGCCTGCGCGCCCTCATTTTCGGCGCTGGCCCGGCGATCGGCTGGGGCGTCACCTCTCACGACCTCGCGCTCCCGGGGGCGTTCGCGCGGGCGCTGTCGGCGAGCACCGGGCGCGGAGCGGATGTCGACCTCGCCGCCGATCCGGACCTCTGCATCTCGAGTGCGCTGCAGTCCATGCTCTCGATGCAGCTGTGGCGCTACGACGTGATTGTGATGGTGCTCGGGGTGAATGACGCCACGCGGCTGACCTCGCTCGACACCTGGAAGCAGAAGCTCGACGAGCTCGTGGCCGGAGTGGAGGAGGCCACTTCGTCCGGCACGAAGGTCGTCGTGACGGGCATCCATCCGATCCGGTCCATTCCCACCTTCGATTCGGTGCTCGGCACCGTCGCCGACCAGCACGCCACGGCAATGAACGAGATCACCGAGCAAGCGTGCGCGCGCTCGCAGCGGGCGACGTTCGCGCCGCTCACCTCGATTACTGCGGTGAACACGAAGCGGCACCGGGAGCCGGCCGCCTACACGCACTGGGCCGACGAGATCGTGCGCGTGATCCCGGCCGGCCCGAACGACGTGCTCCGGGTGCCGCGGGATCCGCACCGCCCGAGCGCCGTCGACGAGCCTGCCCACGAGGCGAACCGCCAGCGCGCACTCGACCGCATGGCCCTCGACGCGCGCCCGAACGTGCGACTCGACCGGGTCGTATCGATCGCGCAACGTGCGCTCGGCACGGCGAGCGCGTTGTTCACGGTGATCGACGGTGATCGGCAGTGGCACAAGGCGCGCAGCGGAGTCGACATGACCGAGATTGCGCGCAAAGACGCGTTCTGCGACTTCACGATCCGCACGCGGGAGGGAATGGTCGTCTGCGACGCCCGCGAGGACCCGCGGTTCCGCGACAAGCCCTATGTGACCGGCGAGCCCTTCATCCGCTTCTACGCCGGATACCCAATCGAATCGCCCACCGGCGAGCGCATCGGCGCCCTCTGCGTGTTCGACTCGAAGCCGCGCGAGGAGTCCGACGTCGACATGGTCTACCTGCGTGAGCTCGCCCGCCTGGCTCAGCGGGAGCTCGAGCGGGACGACGACGAACTTAGCGTGGACGGTCGCTGAGAGTAATCTCGGTCAGTCGGCGGCCACGTCGACGCTCGAACCGGAGGCGACGGCGGAGCGGCCGATAGCTTCGATGTGCCGGATGTCGCATCCGCAGCATCCGCCGAGCACCGTCAGCTGGTGGTTGGCTCGCCGCAGGTCGCCGAGCTGACACCCGAGTTCCTCGGGGTTGCCGTCGTCGAGCGTGTCGGAGTTGTCGAGTTCGGCGTGGCTGCTGCTGGATGCGTTCGCGCGGAGCCCGCGGACCCGCCGGCGCACCACGTCGTCGTCCCACATGCCCTCGGCAAGGTGCGTCGGATGCGCGCAGTTGACCGCGAAATACGCCGGGTACCAGCCGGAGTCGATGTCCACCGCGGAGATAGCCTCGCTGAGGCTCTCGCCACTCGCGAGCCGGCCGTCGGTCTCGACGGTGAACGAGATGGCGACGGGCATCCCCGCCTCCCGCGCGGCGCGGGTGATACCGATCGCCTCCTCGCTGTAGTTGATGGTGAGTGCGCTGATGAAGTCGGCCTCCGTGTCGGCGAAGAGGTCGATCTGCCAGGAGTGGTAGTCGGCGGCCTGCTGCGCGGACTGCCGCTCGGAGATGACGTAGCCGTCGGCGCGGGGACCGACCACCGCGGCGATCACGATCCGGGAGCCATCCGTCTCCCACACCCGGCGCACCTTATCGGCGAGCAGCACGGACGAGCGATTGACCCGCTCGAACTCGTGCGCGTCGTAGCCGAGTCGCGCGGTCCAGTCGGGATTCGCGCGCCAGGTCGCGGTGTCGAGAACGAACCCGAGGCCGAGCCGGGTGGCGGCGGCGGCGTGACGGTTGAAGTAGGACCGCAGCACGTCGCGGCCCTCGTCGGTGCGCAGCAGCTCGCATGCCGCGAAATGCGGGAGATCGATCCCCTCCCGAAACAGGAGGGTCGTCTCGAGTCCGGCGTCAGTGAGGAACAGCGCGCCCTCATCCAGTTGCGGCAGGGCGGCACGGTACTTCGGCATTCGGGCTCCGATCAACGATGACCACCCCCCCCCTTGGTTGGCCCAACGCTAGACCCGCTCCCGCGCCGGTGCAACTGCGGGAGACGCTTATTCGGGTCGACGTCCGGTGTGCTAGTCGGTCTCGTCGTCCGTCGCGCCGTCGCCGGGGTCGTCGCTGTCGCGTCGTTCGTGGCGGAGTCCGTCTCGGTGGCCGGGGCCGATATCGCGAAGCCCCTCGCCGGGGCCACCGGGACGATCGCCGTCCGAGTTACCGACGAAGGCCGCTCGGTCGAAGCCGCGCGGCCCGTCGAGGGCTGATCCGAGCAGCGCTCCCCCGCCGAGGCCGATCGCGAGTCCGGCCACGAGGGCGATGCCGGGCACGAGCAGGCGGCGGACTCGGCTCGGCCTGTCTGCCGCAGCGGGGGGAGCGGATGCTGTCGGTGCGGATGCCGTCGCTGCGGCCTGAGCGGATGCTGTCGGTGCGGCCTCGCCGGTCCAACCGGCATCCGGTGCCTCGTCGTCCTTATCGGCCATGGCTGTTCTCCTTCGTCGGGGCGGCGCCGTTGCGCCGGTTCTCCCTCGACACTGCCGACGAACCCTATGGGCCAGCTATGCGCGAACTATCGCGGCGCCGTGAATCGTGGATGGTGCGTCGCCCGCGCAGACGACGGTCAGGCCGCGCTGATCGCGTCGAGGAGCTTCTGCCCGTACTTCTCGAGCTTCGACTCGCCGACGCCCGACACCGTGCCCAGCTCGGCGAGGGTGCCGGGGGTGCCGGTCGCGATCTCGCGGAGAGTCGCATCGTGGAAGATCACATACGCCGGAACGCCCTGCTCCTTCGCCTCCGCGGCACGCCAGGCCCGCAACTTCTCGAACAGCGGGGCGGCTCCGGCGGGGAGCTCGGCGGATGCCCCGCGCGCCGTTCGTGACGCCTTCTTCGCCGGGCGATCGGGCTCGCGGCGCAGCGAGACCTTGCGCGCTCCGGAGAGCACCGCGGCGCTGTCGTCGGTGATCACGAGCGTGCCGAAGCCGTCGCTGTTGACCTGGAGCAGCCCCTGCGCGAGCAGCTGCCGCACAACGCCGCGCCACTCTGCCTCACTCAGCTCGCCGCCGATTCCGAAGGTGCTCAGGTTGTCGTGGCCGTTCTGCTCGACGCGCGGCGTGCGCTTGCCGAGCAGGATGTCGATGAGTTGTCCCGCGCCGAACTTCTGGTTGCGCTCGCGCTGCAGCCGCACGACCGTCGACAGAAGCTTCTGGGCGGCGACGGTGCCGTCGATCGACTCGGGCGGCGACAGGCAGGTGTCGCAGTTGCCGCACGCGGTCGACGTCTCGCCGAAGTAGGCGAGCAACTGCACTCGGCGGCATTCGACCGTCTCGCACAGCGCGAGCATCGCGTCGAGGTGCGCGGAGAGCTTGCGTCGGTGCGCGTTGTCGCCCTCCGAGTCGGCGATCATCCGGCGCTGCTGCACGACGTCCTGCAGCCCGTAGGCGAGCCACGCGGTCGACGGCAGCCCGTCGCGGCCAGCGCGCCCGGTCTCCTGGTAGTAGCCCTCGACGCTCTTCGGCAGGTCGAGGTGGGCGACGAACCGCACATCCGGCTTGTCGATGCCCATCCCGAACGCGATCGTCGCGACCATGATGATGCCGTCTTCTCGCAGGAACCGAGACTGGTTCGCCGCCCGGATCGGCGCAGGGAGACCCGCGTGGTACGGCAGCGCCGGGATTCCGTTGTCGACCAGCATCTGCGCGGTCTTCTCGACGGATGCCCGCGACAGGCAGTAGACGATGCCCGCGTCGCCGTCATGCTCGCTTCGCACGAGCTGGAGCAGCTGTTGCTGGGGAGAGTTCTTCGCCGCGATCCGGTACTGGATGTTCGGACGGTCGAAGCTCGCCACGAAGTGCTTCGCCTCGCCGAGCTGCAGGCGCTGGGCGATCTCCGCGTGGGTCTGTTCGGTCGCGGTCGCGGTGAGCGCGATGCGCGGCACGCTCGGCCAGCGCTCGTGCAGCATCGACAACTGCAGGTAGTCGGGGCGGAAGTCGTGGCCCCACTGCGACACACAGTGCGCCTCGTCGATCGCGAACAGGGCCATCTCGCCCCGGTCGAGCAGAGCAGCGGTCGACTGCACCCGCAGTCGCTCCGGCGCGAGATAGAGCAGGTCGAGCTCGCCCGCGAGATAGGCGCGCTCGACGGCCGCCTTGGCATCCGGCGCCTGGGTCGAGTTGAGGTAGGCCGCGCGCACCCCGACCGCGGAGAGCGCGTCGACCTGGTCCTGCATGAGGGCGATGAGCGGGGAGATGACGATGCCGGTTCCGCGGCGCACGAGCGCGGGGATCTGGTAGCAGAGGGACTTGCCGCCGCCGGTGGGCATGAGCACGAGCGCGTCGCCGCCGGATGACACGTGGTCAATGATCTCGGCTTGGTTGCCGCGGAATTCGTCGTACCCGAAGACGCGGTGCAGCACCTCCGCCGGTGCGCTGCGCGCGAGGGGGCGGGCGGGCGCATCCGGTGTCGAACTCATGGCTGCAAGTTTACGAGGCCCCGCCGACAGCCAGGCCCTCCCTGCTCAACCAGCTCAATCTCGAGCGGGCTCCTCCACCTGCGGCCAGACAGCATCGCCAGTGGCGGGCACCGGCGCCGGTTCCGGCGGCAGCACCGTGCGCGTCGTGACGAGTCCGCTGCGGTTCGCCGCCCGCACCACGAGCGCCGAGTAGGCGACCATGATGACGACCGTCACGAGCAGCCCGATCGGGCTGCCGGAGTCGGCGTTGAGGTCGGTCAGCCCGAACGCGCCGAGAACGAACAGCGTCGTGTTGTTGATCACGTGCGCCACGATCGCCGCCTCGAGTCCGCCGGTGCGCCAAGTCAGCCAGGCCGCGGTGACGGCGAAGATGGCGACGTCCAGCATTCCCCACACGTCGTAGTTGTGGCCGAACACGAACAGCGGGACAGGCAGCAGGATCGCCCAGGCCGGATGCTTCAGCCATCCGCCGATCGTCTGCATGAGGTACCCGCGGAACACGTACTCCTCCGCCGTCGCCTGCAGCGGGGTCAACACGAGTGCGAGCACGATGAGCACCCACGTCGTCGAGGTGACGACCGGAGCGAGTGGTTCCGCCCCGGTGAGGGGGTCGATGACGAGGAAGGAGAGCCCGAAGACGGCGCCGTAGACGAGGAGGGCGAGCGGGATGCAGCGCGCGAGCCAGCCCCAGCGGAGGCGTCCGGCCACCGACGAGAGCAGGCCGAGCGGCCGCGGTCCCATGATCAGCGTCGCGAGGATGACCGACGGCAGCAGCAGGGCGATCGAGCCGACCGCGAACGCGAAGGTGACCGGATCGGACAGGTCGATCTCGCCGAGGGAGAGCACGTCGTCGAAGCCGCCGAAGACATCCGGGGCGAGGTAGGACCCCACCATGAAGGCGACCGCGACAACGAGCGACAGCAGCACGAAGATCGCCCCGCCGATGAGCGCGGTGATCAGCGGCTTCCACCACGTGTACTTCGGCCACGAGCGGGTGAGGCGGTGATAGGCATAGTCCACGGGACGAGCCTAGACACACTCCCCTGACAACGGGATCAACCTCAGATATAGATCGCCGGGTCGATGTAGAAGTCATCGCTGGCAGCATCCGGCGCATCGACCGGCACGGCCTTCGCGGGCATGCCGGTGAGCACCGAGCGTGCGGGGGCGTCGCGCACGACCACCGCGCCGGCGCCCACGCTGCTTCCCTCGCCGATCGTGATGGGCCCGAGGATCACCGCGCCGGCCCCGACGAGCACGCCGTTGCCGAGGGTCGGATGCCGCTTCTCCTGCTTCGTGCTGCGTCCGCCGAGGGTGACCCCGTGGTACAGCATGACGTCGTCGCCGAGCACCGCCGTCTCGCCGATCACGACGCCCATGCCGTGGTCGATGAACAGGCGGCGCCCGATCGTCGCGCCGGGGTGGATCTCCACGCCCGTCGCGGCGCGCGCGGCCTGGGAGATCGCGCGGGCGACGAAGAAGAAGCGCCGCCGCCACAGCTTGTTAGCAAGCCGGTACCACCAGACGGCGTGCACGCCCGGGTAGAGCCAGAACACCTCGGCGTTGCTGCGCGCGGCCGGGTCACGCAGCCGGGCGGCGGCGATGTCCTCGGTCATCCGCGGGCCGAGGCCGAACGCCGCACGCAAGCGCCGACGCACCCCGGCCAGGTAGCTCAATGTCAGTCCTGGAGGTGTTCGAACAGCACGCTGGACAGGTAGCGCTCGCCCGTGTCGCAGATGATCGCAACGATGGTCTTGCCGGCGTTCTCCGGGCGCTTCGCCAGCTCGAGGGCGGCCCAGATGATCGCGCCGGAGGAGATCCCGGTGAAGATGCCCTCCTCTGTGGCGAGGCGGCGGGCGATGTCGAGCGAGTCGTCCAGAGTGACGTCGATGATCTCGTCGTAGGCGTTCTTGTCGAGGATCGACGGCACGAAGTTGGCTCCGATGCCCTGGATCTTGTGCGGCCCGGCCTTGCCCTGGGTCAGCAGGGGCGAGTCGATCGGCTCGACGCCGACGATCTGCACGCCGGGCTTGCGCTCCTTGAGCACCTGACCGACACCCGTGATGGTGCCGCCGGTGCCGATGCCCGCGACGAAGATGTCGACGGCGCCGTCGGTGTCGTTCCAGACCTCTTCCGCGGTGGTCTCGCGGTGGATCTGCGGGTTCGCCTCGTTGTCGAACTGGCGGGCCCAGATGGAGTTCGGGGTGTTCGCGACGATCTCTTGCGCCTTCTCGATCGCTCCGCGCATCCCCTCGGATCCGGGGGTGAGCACGATCTCGGCGCCGAACGCGCGCAGAATCACGCGCCGTTCCTTGCTCATCGTCTCGGGCATGGTCATGATCACCTTGTAGCCGCGGGCGGCGCCGGCCATGGCGAGCGCGATTCCCGTGTTGCCGCTCGTGCCCTCGACGATGGTGCCGCCGGGCTTCAGCTCGCCGGACTTCTCGGCGGCGTCGATGATCGCAACCCCGATGCGGTCCTTGACGCTTCCGGCGGGGTTGTAGAACTCGAGCTTCGCGAGAATCGTGGCTCCGACTCCCTCGGCCAGTCGGTTGATGCGCACAAGGGGCGTGTTTCCGACTAGTTCAGTGACGTTGGAGTAGATGCGTCCGGCCATGTGTGCGCGTTCCGTTCTTCGTTGAGGGCAGTCGTACTTACCCTAACCACCAGCGCTGCACGGTCCCCAGATATTCCGCCTGCTGCTTTCATCATTCAGGAGTGGGCTGCCGGCGGCTGCTTTCATTATTCAGGAGATGAAAGCGGGAATCGCTGCGGATGCTGCCTCCTGACGCCACAGGAAGTAACATCCATCACTCCAGCCCCAACCAGTCCTGAATTATGAAAGGGCGGATGCTGCCGAATCAGTCGATTCTGCAGCATCCGCCCACTTCAGTCCCCACCACTCCTGAATAATGAAAGTGATCAGTCGCCGGGCTTCTCGGCGACGCGCGACCGGGTGCCCCTGATGCCGCTCTGCACCTTGTCGCTGTTCCAGAACTTGTCCGCCCTGACCTTCAGCTTCTCGTAGGTCTCTCGCCCGGCTCTGGAGCCCAGCACGTACCCGGTGGCAGCACCTGCCACAAAGAGGATCTTGCCCATCATGAGGTTCTCCTTCGCCCCGAGCCGCGTGCTCAGTGGTAAGTATCAGTGGTGAATGACGTCCCCGCCGAGCCCAGTCGGCGGGGACGTCAAGTTGTGGGGGGCTACTTCTTGAAGATGTCCTTGACGTTTTCGCCGGCCTGCTTGGCGCTGCCCTTGGCCTGGTCGGCCCGGCCCTCAGCTTCCAAACGCTCGTTGTCGGTGAGCTTGCCCGCCGTCTCCTTGGCCTTGCCCATCATCTTCTCGCCCGTGTTCTGAGCCTTGTCATCGATACCCATTGTCATCTCCTTCTTCAGTGATTCTGTTGGGGGAATACCGGTCGGATGGTTTCCTCGCGGTGGTGAGTCTGTTGGGCACCGGAGGCGTCCGCGTCCGTGCCGAGCACGATCCCCTGCCGGCGCTCGAGGCGCATCCCGACGATCGCGCTGACGATCAGGAACGCCGTGCCGAGGCTTGCGCCGAGCACCGCGATCGCGATGAGGATCAGGCTGTAGATGTAGCCAGGGTTCGCGGTGGGCGAGCCGACGAATTCCGAGATGAACGACGTGCGGCCGAGGGCACGGAGCAGAATCTCGGTGCCCACCAGGGCGGCGAGAGCGAGCACCGTGACGGCGACGGCGATCACCGCCACAGCGAGCATCAAGCGGTCGTGCTCCGGCTGCACCGGCGGCGTCGGCGGCTCGAGAGGGGCTGCCCCTGCGCGGGTAATCGACGCAGGGGAAGAGTGGCGGGATCGCTCGGGAAGTGCTGCCCCCGCGGGTGAACTCACCGCAGGGGAAGAGTGGGGGAGCCGCGCGAGGAGGTCGTCCCACATCGACCGCATGGTGCGCGTCTCGCGTACGGCAAGCTCACGATAGGTGGAGCGGCGCTTGTTCACAGGAGTCCTCTGGTGTGCGTCACGAATCGCAGTAGTTCGAATTGCTGCGGTCGCTACCATCGTCGGGGCTCCCGGGGTCTTGGGGAGAGTGTCTTCAACAGGCACGCTACGCGATGGTTATGAGATAGTCATTGACTAAGACGGTGCCGGGGGCCATTTCGTCACGCGCGAGGCAAAAATTTGTTGAAAAAGAGAAGAGGTGGTCACCGTCGCGTCTGAACACGCTCCGGCCTCTCTCTCCGACGCCGACGACCGCACCCTCGCCGGCCGCGCCTCCGACGGCGACGTGCGCGCCTTCGAGGTGCTCGTGCGCCGGTACGGCCCGCTCATGCGCGCCTATTCCACCCGCATCCTCGGGTCGAATGCCGAGTCCGACGACGTCGTTCAGGATGCCTTCGTGACGGCCTGGCAGCAGCTGTCGAGCCTCGACGACGGCCGCGCCGTGAAGAGCTGGATGATGCGCATCGTCAGCAACAAGAGCATCGACCGGCTGCGGGTCAGGCGCGAGCACGGCGACATCGACGACCACGACCCGCAGGCACCCATCGAGCAGTCCCCGGCGCACCTGGCCGAGTCCCGCTCGCAGGAGGAGGCGCTCTCGCAGGCCCTCGCCGCGCTTCCCGAGCTGCAGCGCCAGTGTTGGACTCTCAAGGAGATCGCCGACTACAGTTACGAGGAAATAGCCGAGCAACTCGACCTGCCGACCTCCACCGTGCGCGGCCTTCTGGCCCGGGCGCGCAAGGCACTCACTCGAGAAATGGAGGCGTGGCGATGACGAGCAATTCCGCCGAGCCTGCCGACTTCTCCGGCGACGAGCCCGAGGGCCTGGACGGCCACACCATCGAGGAGCTCAACGACTACCTCGACCGCGACCGCACCCCGAGCGACGAGTCGATCGACAACTCCCCCGGCTGCCAGATCGCCCTTGCCGCGCTCGAGCGGCTGCGCGGACTGACCAGCACGATTCTCGACCGGGATGCCCTCGCCGAGCCCGAGCGCGACGACAGCTGGGTCGCGTCGATACTCGCCAACCTCACGCGCGAGGTGCACGCGGGTCGCGACATCCCGATCACGCATGACTCCCCCAACGCGCGGCTCAGCGTCAGCGAGGGTGCGGTGCGCGGCATGATCCGCGCCGCCGGCGACTCGGTGGGCGGTATCGTCACGGGACGCTGCCGTCTCGAGGGCGACGTCACCGTTCTGGGAGAGCCGATCGTCGTGCTCGTCGAGGCGAATGCCTTCTGGGCCGACAGCCTCGCGGATGCCGAGGAGGATGTTCGCCGCGCGGTTCGCGCCGAACTCGAGCGCCACACCGAGCTCAATATCGCGACGATCGATGTCGCCATCGAGGATGCCACGGCATCACTCGCCCCGACGGAGTAGCAGATGACCGACACCGAAACCATTTCCACCGACCTCACCGAGCTCGTGCAGTCGACGCCCGGCGTGCGGATCGTCTACGACGCGGCGTCCACGATGGGGCGCGTGCTCGACAAGGTCGTGGACTTCGTGACCGGACGCGAGTCCGACACGAATCCCGTCGTCGTCAAGGAGCCGAAGGGCGGCACGCCGGTGCTCGACAAGGTCGTGGACTTCGTGACCGGGCGCGGGTCCGACCCGGATCCCGCGGCCGCCAAGGAACCGAAGGGCGGCACCGAGGTGCGCGTGAGCATCGGCGTGAGCGAAGACGAATCGGCATCCGAGGTCTGCCGCCGGGTGCACGATGCCGTCGCCGCGTACCTCGAGCAGCAGGGCGACGAGGCCACCGAGATCTCAGTGAAGGTCAGCAGCATCGGCTGAGTCCTGCGGCCGTGGCGCGGGGCACCACAGGCGTTCACAACTGCGGTGAATCGGCCGGGCGCCAGCATCCGCTCCCGGAAACGCGGGCCGCCGCGGGCAGCCCCTGCAATTCCGCCTGAGTTGCGCACAGGATGCCCGGCAGGCGCAGCCGGCCGCGATCATGCGCAGCCGGCCGCGATCAGCAGCTGCTACCGGGTGCCGTGCTTGCCCTTCGCGCCCTTCACGAGCTTCGCGTGTGAGGTCGCCGTACCGTCGGCGTAGCCTTCCGCTGACGCCGTCGCGGTGACCGTGAGCGATGTGCCCGCATCGGCGGCGGTGAGGGTGTAGCGCACGTCCGTCGCCCCGTCGATCGCGACACCGTCACGGTTCCACTGGTACGACACCTCGGCATCCGTGACATCGAACTTCGCGCCGACGGCCCTGACCGTGAAGCCGACCCTCACGTTGCCCGCGATTTTCGGGTCCTTCAGCGCGGTGATCGGTTCGTCGGCGAAGGTGAATGGCACCGACACGGACGTTCCCGTCTCGGGCACCGACACCGTCAACACCTGGGGCCCGAACACGCCCTCGGGAACCGTCATCACGATGGATGCGCGGCCGACCTCGTCCGTCGTGTCGATGATCGTCGGGTCGATCGGCGCGCTGCCAAGCACCGTGTCGCCGAGCGAGACGACTGCGGTTCCCCGGTTCGCCTCGCCGGCGCTGAAGAGCAGCGACGACAGGTCGATGGTGACCATTTCGCCGGCGTTGTAGCCGTCGGCATCGGCCGGCGAGAACTTCACGCCGACGGCGCGCTGCTCGAGCGGCGGGGAGTTGACCGGGAAGGCCACGAAGTAGTCGACCATGCTCTGCAGGTCGATCCTGCCGGTGTCGGCGCGGTTCGTGCCCGAGGCCAGGGTGAAGAAGTTGTCTCCGCCGCCGGCGAGGAACGAGTTCACCGTGACCCGGTACGACTCGCCGGGCTGCACGAGCACACCATTCACGTACATGGCGGTGATGTGCGAGCCCGCCGCGGCGGTGGGATCGTAGGCGTAGGTCAGCGACTCCGACAGGCCGAGCTTCAGGAACGGCCGGCCCGAACCGGCGGGCTGCCACTGCTCCTCGAGGACCGCCTTGAGCTGCTCGCTCGTGAGGTCCATGGCGACGAGCGTGTTGGCGAACGGCTGCACGCCGGCCGCCTCCGAGAACGTCACGAGCCCGTCCGCGTCGCCGGCCGTGGCGGGGTCGGCCGCGTAGGTGAGGTTGGCGCGGAGCCCGCCCGGGTTCATCAGGGCGATCTCGGCGGATGCCGACTGCGTGGCCCACAGCTGAACGTCGGCGACGAAGTTGCTGAGCGTCGACTCGCCGCCGCGGTTCTCCTGACCGTCAGTCCGGCGGGCACGGTTGAAGTCGGCGGTGATGTCGCCGACCTTGACCGATCCCAGCACGCTCGCGACCTCGACGGCATCCGAAACGATCGCAGCGACCTCGGGGTCGGGCAGGAAGGCTCCGGCGAGCGACTTCACCTCGGACGTGATACTGAGCAGCTCCTTCGAGGTGGGGTCGACCTGCAGGTTCATGGCGCCGTACTGCTCGCCGTACTGCCCGGCGGAGATGACCGGGCGGATGCGGTCGGTTCCAGCGATCGGAATCTGGTGGTTATAGGCCAGGTGGGTGTGCGCCGAGACGATCGCGTCGACGTTGGCGTTCACACCCGAGACGAGACGGCCGAAGTCCGAGTCGTCGGTGGCCGAGGAGATGTTCGTGGTGGCGGCACCCTCGTGCACGAGCATGATGAGCACGTCGGCTTCGCCGTTGGTCTCGTCGCCGTCGCTGAGGCGGTCGGCGACGCGGTTGACCGCGGGGACGACCGGGCCCACGGCGAGGCTCGCGATGCCGGTCGGGCTCACGAGCGACGGGAGGTCCTCGGTGGTCGCGCCGATGAAGCCGACGCGCACGCCCTCGAACGTCTCGATCGAGTACTCCTGGTAGGCGGGGGTGGTGGTGCCCGTTTCGTAGATGTTCGCGCTGAGGTAGTCCCAGTCGGCCGCCGGAATGACCCGGTCGTCGAGGTCGGCGCGACCGCGATCGAACTCGTGGTTGCCGAGCGCGGAGGTGTCGAGCCCGATCTCGTTGAGCGCGTCGATCGTCGGCTGGTCGTCCTGGATGAACGACGTGAACGTCGAGGCCCCGATGAGGTCGCCGGCACCGACGAGCAGGGTGTTCGGATTGTTCGCCTCGAAGGCGTTCACGAGCCCGCCGAGGACGGCCGCCCCCGCGACCGAGCGGTTGGCCTCGAGGCGACCGTGGAAGTCGTTCGTGGTGAGCACGTCGATGCTCACCGGGGCGTGATCGACGGCCACTGCGGGCGGCGCCGCGAAGGCGGAGAGACCGACCGTCAGGACGACCGCCGAGGCGACAACCCCCCGGCGAGATCGTGGCCGCGTCGAGAGCGCGATCGTGGTGGCCGAGGGCAGGCTGTCGTGCATGGCGAGGACTCCTTGTGGGGGGATAACCGTCGTTGGATCACCCCCTGATGGGGGTCGTTATTTGACACTAACCTCAGCTTGCGGCATTCGCTACGACCCAGGGGAAATGTCATCAGGCGTTAACCAGTAGCGTGTCTGTGACCCCCTCGATTGGCTGCCCTTGTTTTCAGTACTCCTCGGCCTGACCGGCGCCCTCGTCTACGGGGCCGCCGACTTCTTCGGGGGAATCGCGGCCAAGCGCATCAGCGCGCTCAAGGTGACGGCAATCGGCGCCGCGAGCGGACTCGTCCTGCTCCTGCTGCTGCTCCCCCTCACCGGCGGAACCTGGTCGGTGCAGGCCGTCACGCTCGGCGCTCTCTCCGGCATCTCGGGGGCGCTGGCCATCTCGCTGCTCTACGCCTGCCTCGCGATCGGGCCGATGAGCATCCTCTCCCCGCTCACCGCGGTGATCTCGGCGATGGTTCCGCTCACCGCCGGGGTGCTGCGCGGCGACCGCCTCCCCCCACTCGGATACCTCGCGCTCGGCCTCGCCCTGCTCGCGGTCGTCCTCGTCGGGTTCGTGCCCGACCGTAAGGCCGTGCGCCCCTCAGCCAAGGCGCTCGGGATGGCGGTCGGGGCCGGCGCCCTGATCGGCGTCTTTCTCATCGTGATCGACCTCACTCCGAGCGACTCCGGCGTCGTCCCGCTCATCGCCAACCGCACCGTGAACGCGACGCTCATGTTCGCGACGATCGGCGTGCTCGCCCTCCTCGCGTCGCGGCGGACGAGGCGGGCGGATGCTGCGGTGCGGGTGGATGCTGCGGGCCAGAGCCCCACCACTCCCGCCAGCACCCCGGGACGCCTCGCCCACTGGTCCCCCGGGCTCCGGCTCGCGATCGTGGGCGGCACCCTCGACGCAACGGCGAACGTGCTGATCTTGCTCGGCCTGCGCGCGGGCGACCTCAGCATCATGGCCGTGCTCACGGCGATGTACCCGGCGGGCACGATCATCCTCGCGGCGGTCCTGCTCAAGGAACGCATCACCCCGACGCAGGGCATCGGTCTCGTGCTCGCCCTCGCCGCGGCCGCGATGCTCGCGCTGATCTGACCGTCCGCGTCCGCGATCCTCCCGCTGATCTGATCGCCGCGACACCCCTCCCGCCAACTCGCCGCTCCCCCGCGCCGAACGTGCCCGCTCGCGCCGAGAGCACCCGTTCCTGCAGGCACACTCGGCGGCAACGGGCACACTCGCCGAATGGGCACACCGAGCGGCAGCCCACGAGAGCCTCGGCCCGCGCCGGCGCCCCTTCCCTCCCAGAGCATCCGTTCGCGCAGGCACACTCGGCCGCAATCAGCGCCGAACGTGCCCACTGTCGCCGAAAGTGCCCGTTCCTGCGAGCACACTCGGCGCCCACAGGCACTCTCGGCGAACATGACGCGCAGCGCGTCTCAGTCGCCCGCGACCTCGGTCATGACGCCGTCGACGAACTCGAAGCGGTCGCCTGTGCTGGGGCACAGCCATCCGTCGCCCTCGGGCTCCAGCGGCACGCCGGCCCTCCCTACCCAGCCGACCTGACGGGCGGGCACCCCGACCACGAGCGCGAAGTCGGGCACGTCCTTCGTTACGACCGCTCCGGCCGCGACGGTCGCCCACTTTCCGATGCTGACCGGCGCGATGCACACCGCGCGCGCGCCGATCGCCGCCCCGTCGCCAATCGTCACTCCGACGGCCTCCCAGTCGTGGGCGTTCTTGAGTGAACCGTCGGGGTTGACCGCCCGAGGGTAGGTGTCGTTGGTCAGCACCACTGCCGGGCCGATGAAGACCCCGTGGCCAAGCACGGCCGGCTCGTAGACGAGCGCGTAGTTCTGCACCTTGCAGTTGTCGCCGAGCACAACGCCCGGGCCGACGTAGGCGCCGCGGCCGATCACGCAGGTGGCGCCGAGCACGGCATGCTCCCGCACCTGGGCGAGATGCCAAATCGAGCTGCCCGCCCCGATCTCGGCGGTCGGTGCGACGTCGGCAGTCGGTGCGACGCGGGTCTCGGGGGTGGTGGTCACTGGGGCTCCTTGTCGGCGTGAACCGGGCGTGTGGCGCTCACCCTACTCCGCCCCTGTCGGCGGTCAATCGCCGGCGACGGTGGCGCAGTCGAGCTGATTGGTCACAATCACGGTGGGGTTCACGAGCGGGGTCACCTGCGCCTCGAGCGCCTTCTCCCCGGGCTCTGCCGAGACGAAGTCATAGGTGAGAGTCACGGTCTCCCCTGGCCGCGCGAGCACGACAAGCTTCGCGACCGGGTAGTCGGTGTCGTGCAGGTCGGCGATCGCGGCGGGGGCGCCGTTGATTGTCGCCCCCGTGATGCTCGCTCCGGGCGGCGCGTAGAGCACCACCCACAGGCGCTGGGCGGCGCGGGGCACACCCTCGCGCTCCCAGGTGCCCACGATGGAGGGCGAGAGAGTCGCGGCATCCGCGGGATTGACGGTATTGGTCAGCTCGACCGTCACCCGGTTGCTCTGCCGGCCGTCGTCGCGGCAGCTCGCCGTGCCGAGCGCCACGCTCTGCTGCAGGTAGTAATTGAGTTTCGAGCCCACGTTGTCGTGAAAGTAGACGCCAACACGATCGGTCTCGTTGTCGCTGACCGGCAGCTCGCCGGTGAGGCCGTTCGCCTCGAGTTGCGTCTGCTCCTCCGGGTTCGTGCTCCAGAACAACAGCCGCCGCTCCTCCCAACCCTGCAGGAGCGCCTCGACGAGAACCTTCGGGTCGACCTGCCCGCTCGTCAGCTGGTCAAACGTCTTCTCGACGGCCTCGGCGTAGACGGCATCCTGAGAGATGTTGTCAAGGGCGGTGTCTCCTGAGTTGAACCATCGATACACGCTGTTGAGCAGCACCGTGACGGTGCTGTCGCCTGTGAGCACGTCGCCGTTGGACAGGGGAATCGGGTCGGTTGCCTGCATCACGTAGCCGAGCGCGACCGGGTCGGCCGACAGCACCCCGTCGATCTCCATGCCGAACGAGCGCCTCCAGTTCTCCTGGGTGATCGCCGCCGCGGTGCCAAAGCTCGGCCGGGTCGTCGCGTTGGCGATAAAGGTTCCGAGATAGCCGGGGTAGATCTCGTCGACGCCGTCGGGCAGCGGAACGATGGACTCCGGGTAGGTGGGAAACCCCGCCCGCGAGGTCGGCACGGCCGGCAGCAGGTCGATCGCGCCGTTGTCAACAGTGATCACCGCGAACGACAGGGCCGTGCCACCCAGGGCGCGCGATTCTGCGGGGTTCTGGAACATGAGCACGTAGTTGCGCGGGCCCTCGGAGCCGAGCGCGGGGGGCAGCATCGGCACGACCGCATTGAGCGTCTTGAGCGTCGGCGCGAGCTCGGCGAGCAGGGCAGCGAGCTTGTCCCGCGCCTCGCCGATCGGCGCGATCGTGCCCTCGGTGTCGATGGCATCGACCGCATCGACGGCGCGCCCCACGGCGACAGTCGCCTCCTCGACCGCGGGAACGGCCGCGATGAGCGGCTCGAGGTCGACGACCTGTTCGACGGGGGTGAAGGATGCCGGGTCGATGCTGCCGGCGACGCCGACGAGCGGGGCGGCGACATCCGTCATCACCTGGTCGGAGACGGCCGCAAGCTCCCGGACGGCGGTGAGGTTCTTGCCCAGCACGGGAAACGCCTCGGCCACTCGCCACAGCGCCCCGTCGGTGAGGTCGGCGGCGCGGTTGGTGTGGCCGATGACCGTGTCAAGCGTGGCCTCGGCCGCCCCGAGGTCGAGCGCGGTCGCCTCGCTCTGCAACTGGGGCAGCAGCGCCTGTGCCGACTCGAGTTCGGTCTTGGCCTCGAGGGCGCGCGTGCCGATGTAGGCGGCGGATGCTGCCGCGACCACGACCAGCGCGACGACCACGATCACCCAGAACCACCACCGGCGCAGGATGCTGCGGCGCCGAGTTGCCGTGGCGGGCGCGGGCTCCGGCGGCGGCGAGGTCGGGTCGGTCGCGGTCACGAAGTCATTCAAGCATGAAGGCCACGATCGCCGGTCGGTGTCGGTGAGGAAAATCCGGGAACGGCGCGGGCGCGGCCCCGAGTCTGCTACGGAGCCGCGACCGTGGCGCAGTCGAGAGCCTCGGTCGAAATCGCGGTGGCGTTCACCATCGGAGTCACCTGCGCCTCCAGGGTCTTCTCGCCGGCCTGCGGCGACACGAAGTCGTAGGTCACCGTGACGGTCTCGCCGGGCGGCACGGTCACGGTGAGCTTGCCGACGGGGAACTCGGCGTCGTGCAGGTCGTCGAGCGGAACGGCTGATCCGCCGATCGTCGCGCCGGTGATCTGCGCCCCGGGGGGCGCGTAGAGCAGGCTCCAGATGCGCTGGGCCCCCTTCTGCACGCCTTCGGCTTTCCAGTTGCCGAGCACCGAGACGGTGCGGGAGTCGACGATCGACGGGTCGAGCGAATTGGTGAGGTCGACCGAGACGCGGTTGCTCTGCAGCCCGTCGTCCGCGCAGCTCGCGGCACTCAGGCGCACCGCCTGCTTCAGATAGAAGTTGACCTTCGAGCCGACGTTGTCGTGGAAGTAGACGCCGACGCGCTCGGTCTCGGCGTCGCTGATGGGGATCTCCCCGTTGAGTCCGATCTCGGCAAGCTGCGCCTGCTCTGCCTCGTTCGCGCTCCAGTAGAGAAGCCGCCGTTCGTCCCACCCCTGCACCAGCGCCTCGATGAGCAGGTTGGGGTCGAGCGGGCCTCCCGTGATCCGGCCGAAGGTCGCGTCGACCGCCTCGGCGTAGACCAGGTCCTGGGCGATGTTGTCCCTTCTTGCGTTACCCGAATCAAAGCGCTGGTAGACGTCATTGAGCAGGAACGGAACGAGGGATTCGCTCGTGAGGATGTCGCCGGTGGAGAGGGTGATCGGGTCGGTCGCGCGGAGGATGTATCCGAGTGCGACGGGGTCGACCGACAGCACGCCGTCGACCGGGGAGCCGAACTGGCGCTTCCACGTCTCTTGGGTGATCTGCGCGGCGGTCGTGAAGCTGGGGCGGGTGGTCGCGTTGGCTATGAAGGTGCCGATGAAGTCGGGGTAGACCTCGGCGGCGCCGTCCGGAACGGGAATGACACCCTCCGGGTAGCGGTCAAAGTTGGAGAAACCGGCGGGACGGGTCTCGACCAGCTCGATGCGGCCGTTGTCAACTCGGATCAGCGCGAACGACAGTGCAGTGCCGCCGAGAGACCGAGCCTCGGCCGGGTTCTGGAACATGAGCGCGTAGGTGCGTGGCTCCTCTGAGCCGAGGGCAGGCGGCAGCAGCGGCAGCACCGTATTGAGCGTCTCGAGGGTGGGGCCGAGATCATCGAGCAGCACGGCGAGCTGGTCTTTCGCGCCGGAGACCTGCGACAGCGTGCCGTCGGTGTCGATCGCGTCGAGCACATCGATCACCGCCGTCACGCCAGCGGTCGCCTCTTTGACCGCTGGCACGGCGTCCACGAGCGGCTGCAAGTCGATAGCGCCGTCCTTGGGCGCGAAAGAGGCCGGATCGATGCTGCCCGCGACGCCGATGAGCGGTGCCGCGACATCCGTCATGACGTCGTCGGTGACGACTGCGAGTTCGCGCACTGCCGTGAGGTTTTTGCCCAGAATCGGCACGAACTCCCCGACACGCCAGATCGCGCCACCGGTGGCATCGACGGCGCGTCCTGTGTGGCCCGTAATTGTCTCGAACGTGGCGGTGGCGCTCTCGATGTCGAGGGCGACCGCCTCGGTCTTGAGCTGCGGCACGAGGGCCTGGGCCGCCTCGAGCTCGGACTTCGCTTCGAGAGCACGGGTGGCGATCGCGAACGCACCGGCTGCCGCAACACCGAGCAGAACGACGACAATGAGTGTCCAGAACCACCAGCGACGATGGATGCCCGCGCGCGATCGCCGTGCGTGGGCTCTTGGAGTCGCGGCGGCAGGCATCCGATCATTCAACCATGGAGGGTTTCCGCGCCACTGCAACACGGCGATTCGGTCTACCCCTGTTCTGGGGCAGCTTGGGTGACCATAACTCGCTTTGAGAGGAGGGGGCGCACTCTAGGCTGTGGCACGTGTCGAGAATCCGCCCGGAGCAACGAGGCCACAGCCACTTCCTCAAGCGCGGGCGAAGCACGATTGTGCTTCAGTACGGGCTGCTTGCATTCGCTGCGATCGCCGCCGGGGTAGGTGCATTTCTTGCGTTCTCGATGACTTGATCGTGCCCCGAGGCACCGCTGTTCGATCCGCGCGTGACCACAGAGTGACTACAGATAAGTCCGATACGGGATCAGGCCGGCATAGTTCTGCAGGTACGCGAAGAAGTACGCGGCCGCCAAGATCAAAACGGCCGCGACATGCAGATTTTTCCCGCGGTCACTTATGTCACGCGTCAGGGCCAACGCATTCGGCAGCGCGAGCACGAGGAAAATTCCAAAGTACATCTCCATTCGAGCAACCACCAGGTACTGCGTGCCAATAATGAGGAAGATAAGGCCCACCGTAACCATTGCCACATACTCGGCGGGCTGCCGACGGAGCAGGTGCAGCGTGTACAGGAGGATCCCGAGCTTGAACATGATGGTCAAGTAGGTGCCGAGCCCCACGGCGTTGGGCACCAGATAAATCTCGTACCGAGGAATGATGGACGCAAGAACCTGTCGGACGGGAGGAAAAGACATCAGCAACACCACCACGAAAGCGGAGAATAATGCGACCAATACGCCTCCGGTTCGCGGCTTCCACTTCCTCACCGCTATCTGGACGACCGCAGCGACAGCGGCCGAAAGGTGCAATGTCGAGGCGACCACATTCAAAGCCACGAATACCCAGGGGCGCTTTTCTAGGAACGTACTTGCCCAAAAATTTAGACCTACGGCCATGCCCTGGCGGATCGCGTTCAAAGGGGCGAGGTAGAAAGCGAGCAGAATGTAAAGGAGCAAGGCGAAGGCGGGATGCAGGCTCTGCTTCTTGATCACGACATAGACGGGCAGAATCGTGACTGCGGACGTCACCCAGAAGATAAGGTAGGGAAAATCAGACAGGGCGCGAAGCGCAATTGTCAGTTGCGTATACCCCCAGTCCAGGCTGGACCGCTCAAGATAGTATTGCCAAAACTCAGGTTGAATTTGCGAATAGTTCAGTGCGTAGATCGCATAGTCGGTGCCGACTTCAAAGCGGAATGCAGAGAACGAAATTAAGGCGCTCAGCGCCAGCACATCAAAGACTGTCCAGCGCGACGCGCGCAAACCTTCGCCGTTGACGCCGGGCCTGGTTAGTTTCGACTTAGTCGCAGCGATCACGCTAGAGAGTCCAGCGAAGACACCCGCTACGGCAGTCACCGCGAAGTACGCAAGCAAGATTGCCCTTCGTGTCGCAACTGGTAAGAAGATTTGGCCGAATTGGCGTATCGGTGTGTACATACTTTCACGGATGCGAATCGATAAATGCGGCTCAGGCAGCGACTCGTCTGGAGCCCCGAGAGCTACATTCGCCTGCGATAGGATTCGTAAGTCGTTTGCTTCGCCTGTGCGCATCATCCTCGACGGGAAGTAAAAGTCAACGGCCGCAAACGACCAAGAGCCTCGGAAGGACGTCCAGGTGCTTGATCGTGCATGGTTGAAGAACTGGCCGGCGCTCCTGGTTCTGGTCTCCAATATCGCGCGCGCCGCTTCGCAGTGGATCCTAGTCTGGTGTTATGCGCTGCTGGGCGGTTCGTCTGCCGTCGGTGAATTTTCACTGGCACTAGCCATTGTCACCCCGATCTTCATTGCGTCCGAGATGTCCCTACGCAACGTGTACGTGACTCTTCATCGGGAGATTGCGTTCACCAGCTACGTTCTCGTGCGGAGCGTCTCAACCATGTTCGCGCTGGGGGTCGCCGTGGCCATTTCGGGCTGGAGCTTCGTGAGCATGGAATTAGTCCTCCTGCTCGCACTCATCAAGGCCGCGGACTCAGTAGCGGATTTATCATACGCTGCACTCCAAAAAGAAGGGCGACTCGCATCAATTGCGACAAGTTCGATTGCCAATTCGTTTCTGACGGTCCTAGTCGGTGTGAGCGCGTATTGGGCAACTCGAAGCATCGAGCTATCACTCCTGGGCTCGCTTCTTGCGTCCGTTGCTGTGGCTGGAGCCGTATTTGTCCCAGTGCTTCGACGTCGGCCCGGAGCCAGCACACCGGGAATTTCAACTGGTGGATCCTATCGAGGGATCTTGCATGCTGGCCTTCCGTCCGGTCTTGCCTTCGCATCGGTGTCCTTGCTCACATATGTTCCGTTTTACTTCCTCGGGCTCACCGCGGGAATTGACCAGGTGGGGTCCTTCGCGGTGCTCGCATACTTCCTAGTCTTTGCGAATCTCTTCTACGCGTCGGTGCAGCAATCTACCCTCCACTCCTTTGTCGCTTCGTTCATTTCGCACGGCAAGACGGGGCTGCTCAGATACGCTGTTCGAATCGGCTGGCCGCTAGCCTGGTGCGGGATCCTGAGCGGCACCGCCGTGCTATTTGCAGGCGCCCCCTTAATTGAGCTCCTGTACGGAGCTGAATTCACTTTGACCGCGGGGGAGGTTTGGCCGATCGCCGTAGCGCTTGCCCTTCTTCCCTTGACATATGTGTCCGGCGCCGTTCTTCTGACCCGAAACCTTTACACCGTCCAGTTCGCAATTGGGCTCGTATCGCTTCTGGCGACGGTGGGGATTGGCGTTTCGCAGACTGAGGGCTTTTCCCTGACGACGGCTGGTCTGCTCGTTCTCGCTGGCACAACCTTTAGAGGCGTGCTTGGAATCACGGCAGCTGCTGTCGTTCTGGCGCCCCGAGGCCCGAGGCGAAGTCCCATCGAGAATGCGACATGACCAAGGAATCTCATATGCCCAGAAGACAGCGCGCTCACATTGTTGGGTACTACGGGATGGCAAACTTTGGCGATGACCTATTCTGCGAGGTTATCCGAAACTACGCGAGCCATCTGCTCCCCGGCCTTGACGTCAAGATTGTGGGTGACTTTGCCCGTGGGAAGGCAAAGGGCACGTACTTAGAGTCGTTAAGGGCCCAGTTGTTCTCTTCGAACAGTCCTCTTGGATCAGCCGTTCGCCTCGCAGTTGGCTTGAACACTGTCGTGAGGGCTGATCTCATAGTCCTTGGCGGCGGATCCGTGCTTTCAAGCGTCAAGGGGGTGTGGTCTGTTCAGAACCGGCTCGCAGTTCTATGCAACACGTCGTTCCGCGCACTTGGCGTTTCGATCGGTCCTTTTGCAGCTGACGTCGACCGTTCTGCGATCTCCGTCTTTGCAAATAGATTCGACAGAATAGTGGTGCGGGACAACTCATCCCTTATGAATGGGCGGGAACTGGTCTCACCCGCAAAAGTGACGCTAGGCGGGGATCTCGCTGCACTTTATGTGTCTCCCGACGTCAAGGTACCTCGAGTTCCCGGGATCCGACGGGTCGGCATTGCCCTGTGCAACTTCCCCGGGTTCACCATCAGGGAGTTGAAGGATCTGATTTCGGCCACGGTCGAAGCTCTAGCGCTAACGAGGTCACCCGATGTAATTGACCACGTGTTCGTGATCTCCTTGAACAGCAACGTCGAGTTCGGGGACGACGAACTCTCTCAGCTCGCGGCCCGAGAGCTGACCGCGGCGAATGTCGCGGTGTCTCTCATTAGGTATGCCGACAACGACGTTTCATTCATCTGGAATCTTCTCGGTTCTTTGGACGCTCTCATCGCCGTGCGGCTTCATGCTGCCATCTGTGCATATATGAACTCCGTGCCATTCGTATTGTTGGAATACCATCAGAAATGCCGCGACTTTTGCGATGACATCGGCCAGCTCGCAGCGCTGCGCGCTGGCGCCTTCCCCAGCCAGTCGTCTGCGCTCATTAAGATCACTGCGCTCTTATCTGGAAGTCGCTCGACTGTGGCGCTTGCCCCAGCCGAGTATGCCGCTCGGGCTCGTGCGATTTACTTCGAGGGGACTCAGTGAAGGCGAGCGGCCCGGTTCAGACGGGCGATACGTCGCCGGTGACTGCAGTGATTCCCTGCTTTCGCAATGCCACTACATTGCGCCGTGCCGTTAAATCGGTCTTTGCTCAAACCAATCGCCCACGGGAGGTGATTGTGGTCGACGACGCTAGTGATGACGAAGATACCGAAGTACTTCTCTCTGCTCTTGAGGTTGAATATGGCGATCTTGTCAAGGTGATCAGGTTAGATTCGAACGGTGGCCCATCAGGAGCTCGCAATCGCGGATGGGAAGCCGCTTCCCAGCCATTTATCGCATTTCTTGATGCGGACGATGCCTGGCACCACGAGAAGATTGCGCTGCAGATGCCGCTCATGCTTGGTCCCCACGGTGCTTCAATATCGGGGCATCCGATTTCAATCAACACATTCTTTATGTGCGACGCCAATGTGGACGTTGAGCATCTGGCTAGACCACTCAGGATAGGACAGCTACTTTTTCGCAATCAGTTGCCAACGCCCTCCGTCATTGTGAAGGCTTCGCTTCAACAGCGTTTCGATCCTTCGAGACGCCTGTGTGAGGACTATGACCTTTGGTTGCGTATTTTGATGGCAGGCGAATTCTGCAGGTACTTGCCGATTCCACTGACAACCACCTTCAAAGCGTCCTTCGGCGAGGGCGGGCTGAGTGAAGACTTGTTCGCTATGGAGCAAGCCCAAGCTGGTGTATACCGTGGCTTGGTGGCCGATCGATTGATTTCGATGCCGACCTATGCGGCCTTGGTAGTTTGGGGTTGGGTGCGATTTGCGCGCCGGGTTGCAATATCGAAAACGCGGCAGCCCTTACGGAAATTGCGGCGTGAATGCTAGATCACCGTGCGACAGCTTTCGGAACCGTATCCCACGGCCAACCGCTTCTTATTTCCATTGTTGTTAGCCATTGACGAAGTTGGCGATTGGGTGGGATTTGGCAGGCGCGAACCTGCTATTCGTTCCAGTCGCACGGGGAGAGCCTAATGATTGACCCGTCGATGCCCCGGGTCCTCATCTTGGGGGCCGGGGGGAATCTGGGGAGGGCACTTCAGCTGCGTTTGCGCTCGTCACAGCGATGGTTAGTCTTGCCGATCTTTGGCCCGCGCGCCGCCTCTGGCCAGAAGAGGGTAGACATCACCGATCGCAATGAAGTGGATGCACTCATCCGAGAGTTACGTCCGAACGCCGTCGTGCACCTAGCCGGGCTAACCGGCAACGAGTGCGCTCAAGACCCGGAACGGGCGGTCGAGGTGAATGTGCGCGCGGTTGAAAAGGTCGCCCGCGCCAGTAGTAAGTATGGGGTGACGTCGCTCCTATTTCCTTCCACCTCGGCCGTATACGGAGACCGATATACGCGTCCGGCTGCCGAGGAGATGCAACTGGACATCCGGAATGCGTATGCGGAAACGAAAGCCCGTGCAGAAGCTGTCTTGAGGGATCTGCACAGAGAGGGCGATGGGCCGGCCGCGGCGATCCTTCGCGTATTCAACGTTTATGGGGCTGGCCTCGCCGAATCGCTCGTTGAACGATTACTGGCGTCGAGCCCGACGAGGCCCGTGTCGCTGCGTAGCGCTGAAACTTTCACTCGGGATTACAGCAGCGTGTCCGAAATCGCAAAGGTGATGGAATTCATCCTCGATCAATCGGCAGCGGATCAAATTGACCCTTTCACCGTCAACATTGGAAGCGGCATACCGACGTCCAACGGTCGTCTTTTGCAGATCCTCCAACGGCATCGTCGAGTGTACACAAGCGAGACGCCAGGGGCCTGGAGTTACAGTTGTGCCGATGTGACCGCCGCCCGGAGGCTCGCGATCCCAATTCCGCTCGGCTTGGATGCGCTGGTCGAACGTGCATCAGTAGTTGGGGATTAGGGCGCCACGAAGGGTTTCGCAAGATTTTCGGCCTGACGGTGATGGCGCGGAGGGCAGCGGCGGTGCGGTGTTTAGCGGCCATCTTGTCGTGGCGGGTGGTGATTGAGTATTTGAGGCTTTGAGCACCACCCAATCGTGCGGTTCAGCACCACCGATCGTGCGAGAGAGGGACTGCCCCGAGTTCAGTTGACTCGGTGGGTTAGTGGTTTCACGCGGCCTTGAGGGGCACGTTTATTGTCTCAAACTCGATCGGGGTGAGTTTACCGAGGCGGCGCTGGCGGCGCCTCCGGTGGTAGGTCCGCTCGATCCAGACGACGATCGCCAGGCGCAGTTCTTCCCGGGTCGACCACCGTTGCCGGTCCAGGACGTTCTTCTGCAGCAACGCTGATGGCGCTCACTGAAATTCCCCAGTTCTGCTCACTGAAATTCCCCACTCCGGGTCGCTTCCGCACATAGAAGCGGGCCCTCCTCGATGCTGATGGTCTTCGACCACACACCCGCTCGAGAAGGGCCCTACTCCTATGCTTTCAGTCCCGAACTACCAGATGTAGTTCAGGGAGCGTTCGACGACACAACACCCCGCGTCATGAAGAAATTGACGCATCCCGATCGGATCTGTTTCAAAACCCAGGGCGAGTTAGCCGAATTTCAAGTGGCAACCGACAACCTCGTTGCATTTCCGATCGATTGGCCACCAAAAGCCGCTCAGCCGCTACCACGCGACTTACGCCTTCGACGTGCGGGCCTCAAGGCCAGAGCGAAGGAATTTTCGTATGGTGAATTGGACCTCAGACGTCTCGTACCGTGCTTCGACCATTTCCAGTGCACTCTCCACCATTGACGCTGATGCGTCTCGATCGAGCAGGGCCTTTCGCAGAGCATAGGCGAGTTCATTCTCAGATCCGAGCGGTACCAGGTATCCGGATACACCATCCTCAACGAGGTCTCTCGAGCCGGTCGCATCTGTGGCGACTACAACTCGTCGGCTTGCCATTGCCTCAAGGATCACATTTGGCAAGCCCTCTCGGAGGCTCGGCAAACAAAAGACGTCCATCAACGCATAGAAGGGCGCAACGTCATCTTGATATCCAGCAGATATGATTCGCTGCCCCGTGCGATTCAACAAATTCAGCGCATCGTGACCAGAATCATCGTCAACCATACCCACAACCAGAAGCTGGAGCTCAAGGCCGCTGTCGTGCAGAATACTCAAGGCTCCCGCAAGTTCCGGGAGTCCCTTGTCGCGCGTCAGCCTTCCAACGAACCCCACCACTGGGATCTGATCGTCTATGCCCAGGTAGTTCGACCAATATTCCGTAGTTGTTGTGTCCTGGGATATTTGTCGGAAGCGCGCGGTGTCGACACCATTGCAGCTTCCGGCACCTAGAACGGAGCTGTGACCGAACTTTGTGATTCCCAGATCAATCGCGAGCATTCTGAGGGACTCACTCACGGCGACTACGTCATGGGCGCTGGCCGCCGTGAGCCGCTCCATCAGACGATATACCCACCTTGAAGGCCCTACAGACGTCTCCAAGCGAAGCCCCAACAGCTCATAAACGCGATAGGGCACTCGGAACGCTCTTGCGGCCACAGTACCCAACAACGCCGCCTTTGGGGTCCCGATCAGCGTGACTTCCGGGCGTACCTGACGAATGAGCTTCAGCCATCGCCACAATGCAGCGAGGTCCCGGAATAGGCTCGTTTCTCGCGCCATCGATAGCTCGTGGACCGTTACCCCGTTCACCGGGCGCAGCGACTCGAGCCGACGACCCGGGCCGGACACGACGTGAACGTCCCAGCCGTCCTGCACCAGCGCTTCCGGGAGCCCAACGTGAAATTGAAGCGAGTCATCGATCGTAACGCCGATGAGTATTCGCCTAGATCCCGCTAAATCGCGCAAAGTCAGTCGCCTGCCCGAGTATCCGAGCGGGAAGCGAAGACTCGCCCAGTCGCACGAAGGGCAACTCGTGTCGCGACAACCTCGGTGTAGTTCGGTATGAATTGAGAAATATTCGTTATTACCTTTAGGTCCCCGATGAGTCTTTCCACCTCCGGCCTCCTGCCGCTTAGGGAACCGGCCAGCTCGAGCAAACGTGGCGGGAATGGGAAGAGTCGCGGCCTCCGCCCCAGCCCGGCCGCCAATTCCCGGATAATGTCTGCTGTGGACAACGATTCGCTGTCAGCGACGAGTACTGCGTCCGCCGTGCCAAAATCTGGGCCGATGCACAGGGCAATTATGTTCGTGAAATTGTCGACCGAGATCATTGCCCGCTGATTATGGACCGATGCAAGTGGTAACGGAATGCCTCGTTCGATGATTTTCATCAGCCGGAGCAAATTTCCGCCCACCCCGCCCCCGTAAACCAACGGCGGCCGAAGAATCACAATGCCGAACTCAAACTCGCGTTCCAGCCTACGTAATCCCTCCTCCGCACGGAGCTTCGATAGGCCGTAGGCATCGGTTGGGCTGGAGGCGTCGGTGACTGCGTACGACGAAGGGCCACCCTCGCCCTGAGCCTTTATTGAACTCACATATACGAGGCGATCGACCCCTGCAAGGATTGCCTGCTCTGCGAGTCTGACGGTGCCAGCCGCATTCGCTTTCGCAAACGCGGCGTGAGGATCCGAACTGGACTCCGCCATGACGTGGACCCGCGCCGCAAGGTGAACCACATATTCTTGGCCATCCAGCGCTCCCTCCCAGTCCGTATCTGGCCCCAGATCGCCGACGATTACTTCGCGGGCCCCTTCGGGCGCCAGCCCTGGTCGCCGAACGGAAGCCGTAACTACATGGCCTCGTGAAATCATCTGACTGCAAAGGTGACGTCCGACGAAGCCGTTAGCCCCTGTGACGAGTACTCTGCTCAAGTTCGCTCCGATGCTTTTGATCTAGTGAGTGCGTTCAACAGACTTGGTAGCAAAAGGTACGCGGTGGCAACGCCCACCATGCCGATCGCGGCAGGGAGCAGGAAGTCCACGTTCAGCGTCAACAGCCCAAGGGATGCCGTAAGAATGGTTGCGCCGGTAACAGCACACGTAGCCTGAACGTGGCTCAGGCCCGAGGATGTTAGTCGCTGATAAACGTGGGTGCGGTGAGCCTCAGCCCATCGCTCCCCGCGTCGAATTCGGCGCAGAAGGGTGCTTCCAACGTCGACGATGTAGATAACGAGCGGGCCAGCGACTGCGCCCAACGATGTGCCACCGGCGATTGCCGCAACGGCAATGATTGCGATTGCTGCGCCGAGCAAGTAACTGCCCACGTCGCCCAGAAACATCCCACCTCGGCTCAGCAGGTTCCACGGCAGGAATGCAATAAAGGCAGCCGACAGCAGCAATCCGCAAGCAGTAAGCCAGGGCAGGTTCACCAGCATGCCAAGGGCCGCATAGGCCCCGCCTACGACGGCTCCGTGCAGACTTGAGATGGCGTTTATGCCATCCATAAAATTGGCGACGTTAATGTAGGCAGCAATAGCGATTGCGCCCAGAGGAACGAGCCACCAATCTGCACCCGTAAGTGCAACAACCGTTACGGCACCCGCACTCCCGATAAGAATCTGGGCAATCGCGCGAGCGTAGACGGGCAACCCTCGAAGGTCCTCTGTCAGACCAAGTATGCCAGCGGTGGCCGGCATTGCGACCAGTAACAAGAGGAGTGCCTCATCAGGGCTGTCCGCGCTTGAATACAGCAGCACTCCGTATCCAGCCAACAATCCAGCTAACGGGGCCAGTCCAACTCCGCGGACCGTCGGTCGCTCATGTGAAGACCTGTCGTTGGGCACGTCAAGGATTCCGAGCCTCTTGAGCAATGGCCGGAATAGGAGTGGCGAAGAGACGCTAACGAGAAACGCGGTGGTCACCGCTATAGCGAGCGCCATTCCTAGGCGCCGCTTACTGAGTTGCCCAATGAACGCTCCCCGCTCTCCAACCGGCAGCGCGCTTCCCAGTCATCCCGGTCAAGGTCGTGCGGAGCGAGGGGGTTGATCGCCGCATGAGATATCTTGGGATGAACAGGGCGGTGGTCGCTCTCGCCGTCTCCGATGAGCTCCTCGTGCAGCTTCTCCCCCGGGCGCAGACCCGTGTAGACGATCGCGATGTCCTTGCCCGACATGTCGATCATGCGCTGGGCCACGTCGAGAATGCGCACCGGCTCTCCCATGTCGAGAATGAGCACCTCGCCGGGACCGCCGATGCCGCCCGCCTGAACCACGAGCTGGCAGGCCTCGGGGATGGTCATGAAGAAACGCGTAACGTCGGGATGGGTGATGGTCAGCGGTCCACCGGCCTCGATGATCGAGGTGAAGGTCGGCAGCATCGAGCCCCGGCTGCCGATCACGTTGCCGAAGCGCACAGAGAGGTATCGCGAGCCAGTCTCGTGGGCAGCCCATGCAGTGAGCTTTTCGGCAACTCGCTTGGAGTGACCGAGCACGCTCGTGGGATTCGCCGCCTTATCGGTCGAGATGTTGACGAAGGTTGCGACGCCGACCGCTCGTGCGGCCTCCAATACGTTACGCGTGCCAAGCACGTTCGACTTCCAGGCCTCGGCCGGGTACTGCTCCAGCATCGGCAGGTGCTTGAGTGCCGCCGCGTGGAAGACGACCTCCGGGCGCCGCTCGTCGAATATGCGCTTCAGTGCGTCGCGGTCGCGGATGGAGGCGAGCACGACGTCCTGGGTGTCAAGCAGGCCGTGGCCCAGGATCGACAGCTGGGTGCCCTGAAGCCCGGTCTCGTCGTGGTCGAGCATGATCAGCTCGCTCGGGCCGAACCGGGAGATCTGCCGGCATAGCTCTGAGCCGATCGATCCGCCGGCGCCCGTGACGAGCACGCGTTTGCCTTGGAGGTAGCCAGCGATCGACTCGACCTCGGTGTCGACGGGGTGTCGACCGATGAGGTCCTCGATGGCGAGGTCACGGAGGTCCTTGAGCCGGGACTTGCCCTCAAGCACCTCCTCCAGCGGCGGAAGCACCTTGACGGAGACGCCGGCGAGCAGGGCAGCATCCGAAATCTCGCGGAGGAGGGTCGCATCCGCCCGCGCGATGGCGACCACGAGCACGGTCGCCTGGGTGGTGCGCGTGGCGTAGGTGAGGTCGAGCGCTGTGCCCAGCACCCGGATGCCGTCGAGCCAGAGATTGCGCTTAGTGGGGTCGTCGTCGATGAGGCCAACGGGCAGGTAGGCCGACTCGCGGTCCGTGAGCATGCGCCGCACGATGGTGGAACCAAGGTAGCCGGCTCCGTAGACGAGGGCCCGCTCGGTGTGGCCGACGGGGCGGATGGCGCGCTCGACAAGCAATCTCTTGACGTAGCGGACGAGCCCCATGAGCACGAACGCGATCGGAAGGGCGATAAAGATGGCGCTGCGCGGCACAAATACGACCGGACCGAAGCTGAGGAGCGGGATCGCGAGCACGGCGGCGGTGAGGAGGACGACGAGCGAGAGCGCCCGCACCTCCGCGAAGCTGCCATAGGGGTGGCGTCCGCGATAGAGGTAGAAGAGGTATCCGGCGCAGAGCTGTAGAGCAGCGGCCGCGAGGCACACCATGAAGGTCGAGAACCAGGTGATTTGGTCGAGCGCGAAATCGTAGCGTAGCAAGACCGCGAGGAGGATTGCCACAGTCCACGCGAGCGCGTCGAGAACATATTGTGTTCCGAACCTCGACACCGGCCCGTTCTCATACAACGCCTGCATCTTGCCCACAGCGAGATCGCTCAGAGCCATGTTTCTCCCCCATCCCCCGAACGGACGAGCGCGTCGCCAGCCCAGAGCCAAATCGTGTCGTCCGTCACCGAGACGGCCACGTTGCCGGCCAATGCTTCTGGCGTCTGCGCGCTCGGCAGGCACCCCAGCGGTGCAGCGGCGGCCGCCTCACTCAGCCCGACCAGCCGCACGCCGGCGCAGGCCTCGTCGCCCACAACCGCGACGGTGTATCCGTCGCTCGACGCCGCGATATTGAGCGCGCCCGCTATCTGCACTGGCGCAGACCACGTGGTCGCTGCGTCCGCCGTGCGGTGGATCGTGCCGTCCGCGCAGAGCACGGCCGCGCCGGCCGCGTCCCGGGCGGCAAGGGCCAGCACCGTTGCACACGGCGCCGCGAAGTCGCCAGCAGGGCTGCGCACTTCGGCGCCGTTCAGCGGGTTGACATGCCAGGCACCTCCGAGGCCCTCGGCGAACTCCTCGTAGTTGGTTCCGCCGACGAACGTGCGCACGAACATCGCCGCGCAATCGACTGGTGACTGGCCGACGAAGGAAGCCAGATCCCGGCCTTCGACGATGATCCTACGAATCGACCGCATATCGGTGGGGGCGGTGGCATCTGTGGCAACCCAAGTCCCACCTGCGTCGGTCGTGCGCTCCGGGAGCGCCGGCGTCTCCGGACACGTGCCGGTCGTCGCGCGCCAGGCGATCGAGTCGTCGAGCGCGACGAGGAGGCGAGTAGGGGCGACGGCGAGAACGGCTGGGGCTGCGGTCGTCGGCTCGGGCGTCACCTCGGGCGCGGCGTCCACCTCCACCGTCGGTACCGGCGCCTCGGCCGCCGCGCCGCTCGGAGCGCGACCTGTGTTGAGCGCGACGGCGACGAGTCCGATGTCCAGAATCAGGAACAGACCGAGAGCGAGCGCCATGAACCGTCGACGACGAAGGGTTCGACCGGGGTCGACGCGCCTCACCTGTTTGACTGCCATGGCTTCGCCCTCAGGGGCTCGTCACCGCCAGGGCGCGAGCGAACTGCGCGAGCACCACGTTGACCGCCGGCACGAGCTGGTCGGCTGACGCACGGTAGACATCGTCGCCGCGACGATAAGGATCGACGACGTCATCGTCCGTCGGGAACTCCGGTGGCTCGACCATGCCGCGGCGTGAGGCCGCGACCTCGACGAGTTCGGCGAGGCGTCCGGACCTGTCCGACAGATCGAGTGCGGCCGCGTCGGCGAGGTCGTCATCGGTGATTCCCTCCGCCAGACGCGCGAACTCGCGCAGCGTGAATGTGCGCCGTGAGGCGCGAGGGAGAAGCTCGACGGCTCCGCGCCGGTGCTCACGGGCGAGGCCGAGGATGAGATCGAAGTCGCGCACGTGATCGGCGGTGAGATCACGCGCGGTGTGGGCCTCCGGATTCGCGCCGCCGAATTCCCTCGACAGCGCCTGCGCCTGGTCGGGCATGCCGTCGCCGACCAGCGCGGACGTGCCCGCACTCGCAACCTTCACCTCAGGCCACTGTGCCGTGCCGGCGCGGAGGAGCTGCTCGGCGAGCGGAGAGCGGCAGATATTGCCGGTGCATACGGTGAGGATCGAAAATGTCATGGGCTACTTGCCCCGGCGTCGTCGAACGTTCTTCGACAGCTCTTCGACGTCGGGCTCGAGCCGCGTGTCGCCGTAGGTGTAGGTGCCGTAACCATAGGCATCCGGACCCTTGGTCGGGAGCATCGTGATGACGACTCCGAGCAGACGGCTGCCGACATGGTCGAGGGCGCGCACCGCGCCGGACATCTCGGCCCGCTTGGTGCGGCCGGACGCCGCGACGAGAATCGCGCCGCCGGCCAGCTTGCTCAGCAGCGCGGCATCCGTCACGAGCAGCAGCGGCGGCGCATCGATGATCACGTAGTCGAACTTGGAGGTGAGGGTCTCGAGCAGACGAGCCATGTTGCCCGATCCGAGCAGCTCGCTCGGGTTCGGGGGGATGCGTCCGCTGGGCAGCACGAAGAGCTGGCCCCGGCCCCACTTCTGCATGACATCGGTGAGCTCTGCCCGCCCGATGAGCACATCGGTGAGGCCCACAGCGCCCTCGATGCCCATGTATTCGGCGACGCGCGGCAGGCGGAGGTCTCCGTCGACAAGGGCCACCTTGGCGCCGGTCTCGGCGAGCGAGATCGCGATGTTCGCCGCTGTGGTGCTCTTGCCCTCGCCGGGCACCGAGCTGGTGATGACGAAGCTCGGCGGGCCGCCGTCGACGTTGACGAACTGCAGGTTGGTGCGCAGGGTGCGGAACGACTCGGCGCGCGGGCTTCGCGGGTCGACGTGAACGACGAGCGGACGACGTTTAGCGTCGGGGTCGAACGAGATGCCACCGAGCATGGGCTTGTCGGTCACCAGCTCGACGTCGTGGGACGAATGGATGCGCGTATCGAGCACGGTGCGCAGCACGGCGACGCCGATTCCGACGGCGAGCCCGACGAGGAAGCCGAGGGCGATGTTGAGGGGCACGTTCGGGCTCGCGGGCTTTGTCGCAGCGACGGCGGGCTGCACGGTCTCGATCTTCACGAGGCTCACCGCTCCCTCGCCTTCCGGCTTCTCCAGCACATTGACCACGATGTCGGAGAAGTTCGTGCCGACGGAGTTGGCGATCGCGGCGGCGCGAGCCGGATCATCATCGGTCACGGTGATCTCGATGAGCACAGTGTTGAGCGGCGAGGAGGCCGTGACTCTGGATGCGAGCTGCTGCACGGTGATGTCGAGTCCGAGTTCAGCGATAACGGGTTCGAGCACGCGCGCGCTGTTGACCACCGAGACGTAGGAGGTGACGGCCTGCCGGGCGAAGGTCGTGCCCTGGGCCGCCTCGCTCGTGGTCGAGTCGGTGCCGGAGCGCACACTTACGTACAGCTCCGTTGACGAGACGTACTTCGGGGTCGAGGCAATCGAGAAGCCCGACGCCGCAGCGACACCGAGGAGGGTGCAGGCCACGATCAGAATCCAGTTTTTGTGCAGGATCCTCAGATAGTCGCGCAGTTCCACGTGTGTGTCCTTCGTATTTCATCGTGACCCGAGCGCGTCGTCGGCATCCCCCGACGGCGAATTACCCTTTGTGGCAGGGCTCGCGTCCAGCAGCCTTCCCGAGGCTGACCTGTTTGAGACTACCCGCTCGGTCAACCTCAGGCGGGCTGCAACTGCTGTTGCGCGAGTTATTGCGTGTGCCACGCTGCGGCTGCGGGCACCGGGTCCTCCACCCACGCCCCCATAAACCGCTCCCTACGATACGCCGCTGGCAGTGGCCACCGTCAGGCGATGGAGTCGAAGTGGAGCTTGAGCCCGAGAGCCCTGGCGACCTTCATGATGGTCGCGAAGCTTGGGTTGCCGTCGGCAGATAGTGCCTTGTAGAGCCCTTCGCGACTCATGCCGATCCGGCGGGCGAGCTCGCTCACGTTGCCGGAGCGCGCGATGGTGCCGAGCGCTTGGGCGATGACTGCGGGGTCGTCCCCGGTCTCGTCAAGGGCCGCCTCCAGGTAGGCAGCAGCCGTCTCGACATCGACGAGGTAATCGGCGCTGTCGTACGGGCTGAACGTCTCAGTCGTCTTGGTCATCATTCTTCCACTCCTCGGCGATCCGGTGCGCTTGCTCGATGTCGCGGTCCTGGCTGGACTTGTCGCCACCACACAGCAGCAGGATCAGGCGCTGCCCCTCTTCCAGGTAATAGACCCGGTAGCCCGGGCCATAGTCAATCCGCAGCTCCGAGATCCCGCTACCGACCGGCTTCACATCGCCGGGGTTGCCCGCGGCAAGGCGGTCGATCCTTACCAAGACTCGTGCCGCGGCCCGCCGATCCTTCAGTTTGCGCAACCAACGGTCGAAGGCCGCGCTTTTGACGATCTCGACCATGTGTTAACTGTAGTTCACAGTCCTGCCGGTGCCAAGTCCGCCGACGAATACGCCGACTTCACGAAGGAATACGGCCCCCACCACGAAGGAATACCAACGACTTTCAATGCACAATCGGCATTTCCAACTCGTTATCCCTTAGCGGCACACTTCCGAAGAAAGGCGGCCACCCCGAGGGGTGACCGCCATTCTCCGCGGAGCTGGTTGCTCAGGCTACAGCGCGGCGAGCTCGTCGAGCAGCGCGTCGCCGGGGCGAGCGGCCACCGACGTGGCGCGGATCTCGGCGCGGCCGAGCAGCTCGTCCATGCGGCGCTTGCGCGACTTGGAGACGAGCGTGACCACGGTTCCGACCTTGCCCGCGCGGCCCGTACGGCCGGCACGGTGCAGGTACGACTTGTACTCGTCCGGGGCGTCGGCCTGGATCACCAGGGTGATGTCGTCCACGTGGATGCCGCGGGCCGCAACGTCCGTCGCGACGAGCACGTTGACGCGCCCGCTGGTGAGCAGCTGCAGGTTGCGGGTACGTCGCGACTGGTTGAGGTCACCGTGCAGCGACGTGGCGGGAACGCCGGCGTCTTCGAGCTGGTCGGCGAGCTCCTCCGCGAACGCACGGGTGCGGGCGAAGATGAGGGTCTTGCCGGCGCCGGATGCCAGCTGCTCGATGATCGCGCGCTTGTCGCGCTGCTCGATGAGCAGAACCTTGTGGTCGATCGTCGAGGAGGCCTGGTCTTCACCGGCGACCTCGTGCACGGACGGGTCCTTGAGGAACTGCTTGACGAGCGTCGCGACACCCTTGTCGAGGGTTGCCGAGAAGAGCAGCTTCTGGCCGCCCTTCGCGGTCGAGGTCAGGATGCGCTGAACGGGCTCGAGGAAGCCGAGGTCGCACATGTGGTCGGCCTCGTCGAGAACGGTGACGATGACCTCGCTGAGGTCGAGGCGTCCCTGCTCGATGAGGTCTTCCACGCGGCCCGGGGTCGCGATGACGATGTCGACGCCGCGCTGCAGCGTGGAGACCTGCTTGAACTGCGGCACGCCACCGACGATGGTCGTGGTGAAGAGGCCGACCGAGCGGGCGATGGGCTCGACGGTGCGGTTGATCTGCATCGCGAGCTCACGGGTCGGGGCGAGGATCAGCGCGCGGGGCTTGCGGCCCGGCTTGCGTCCCTTGCCGCCGTTGTTCTCCATGAGGCGCTCGACGAGAGGAGCGCCGAAGGCGATCGTCTTGCCGGAGCCGGTCTTGCCGCGACCGAGCACGTCCTTGCCGGCGAGCACATCCGGAATCGTCGCGGCCTGGATCGGGAACGGCGCGGCCGCTCCCATCGTGGCCAGCTGGCGGGTGATGTTGTCGCCGAGGCCGAGATCGCCGAAGGTCTTGCCCTCGACGTCACCGGCGGTGATCACCTTGGCCTCGAGGCGCTCGAGAACGACGTCTTCCTGCGGGCCGCTCTTGGCGTCGCGGCTCGGGTAGAGGTCGGACGAGCGGCGCTGCGAGCCGTCCTGCGAGGGACGGTCGCTGTAGGAGGGGCGCTCGTTGCGCGACGAGCGGTCCGAGTAGGACGAACGCTCCGGGCGGTCGCCGTAGGACGGGCGCTCGGTGCGGGCCGGGCGGTCGTTGTAGCTGGGACGCTCGGTGCGGGCCGCGCGGTCCTGGTATGAGGGACGCTCGGGGCGGTCGCCGTACGACGGGCGCTCCGTGCGGGCCGGGCGGTCAGCGTACGACGAACGCTCGGGGCGGTCTCCATAGGAGGGGCGCTCGGTGCGCGCCGGGCGGTCGCGGTCGTTGAAGTTCGTGCGCGGGGCGCGGTCGTTCGTGGCCGGGCGGTCGCCGTAGGAGGGACGCTCGGTGCGCTGCGGGCGGTCACCGTACGACGGGCGCTCGGTGCGGGCCGGGCGGTCGTTGTAGCTGGGGCGCTCGGTGCGCTCGCCGTAGGACGGGCGCTCGGTCCGCTGCGGACGGTCACCATACGACGGGCGCTCAGTCCGCTGCGGACGGTCACCATACGACGGGCGCTCAGTGCGCTGCGGGCGATCGCCGTACGAGGGACGCTCGGTCCGCTGCGGACGGTCACCATAGGAGGGACGCTCGGTGCTGCGCGGGGCGCGGTCGTTCGTGGTCGGGCGGTCGCCGCGCTGCGGGCGGTCGCCGTAGGAGCCGCTGCGGTTCGGGCGGTCGCCGTAGGCGGGCTTCTCGCGCGGGTTCCAGTCGGGACGACGGTCGTTCGACGCGGAACGGTCGCCGGTGCGCGCGGCGCGGTCGTTGTTGGTCCAGCGCTTCTTGGCGGGAGCGGCGTCGCCGTGGAATCCACGGTGGCCTTCGCTGCGGCTGCCGGGGGCAGACGAGGAGGCCGACTTGCGCGGCTCAAACTTGTTGGTGTTCGGCTTTTTGTAATCAGGCATTGAGAGGAGTTCTGGGTTGTTGTCATTGCATGGCAACGCAGAGCTCGGTTGAGCTCGCACTACTAGAACCCGGGCAGTCAGGATCGAGCGGACAGAAATCCGCACAGAAAACCGATCGGGGCCGTTTCACATACATTGTGAAGTCTCACCCCACGCAGAGTTCGCGCACACGGAGTCCATATCCGATTGGTGAAGTACCGGCCCAACTGACTTACAAACCCATCCGCCAAATCGCGGTGTCAAGAGCCGACCTATATACGTTACACGGCGCGGCCCGGTCACGCCAGCTTTGCATCCTGCGCCGGGTAGATTGAACCCCATCATGAAGGTCGCGGCCGGCACGGGTGCCCGCGTGCTGGCGGCGTGCGTCAGCCTGGTCATCGTGCTGTCGGCATGCGCCCCCACCGGCGACGAGTCCGAGCAGGTCGAGCGCGAGCCGGTGCCGTTCCCGGTGGTGCAGACCTACCCGGACATCGACGTGATCGAGAATCTCGCCTATGGGGCGGGGGCGGATGCCGGAGGCGCCGAGATTCTCGTGGACGTCTGCCTTCCCGAGGTGGTGACCAAGCCGGCATCCGTCACGGTCGAGCCCGCGCCAGCCACAGACGATGCGATCACCGCGTCGACCGCCCGCGCCGCGGTGCTCTCGGTGCACGGCGGCAGCTGGCGGCAGGGCGACAAGGCGGACCTCTACTGGCGCAGTGCCTGCCAGTGGCTCGCCTCGGAGGGATTCGTCGCGTTCTCGGTCAACTACCGCCTCGCCCCGGCGAACCCCTACCCCGCGGCGATCGACGACGTGCGCCAGGTCGTCCGCTGGCTGCGCGACGACGCGCAGGTCGAGCGGTTCGACATCGATCCCGACCGCATCGGCGCGTTCGGCGGCTCGGCCGGCGGCAACCTCGTCTCGCTGCTCGGCCTCGAGGGCATGGGCGACCTCGCCGAAGGATCGAGGGTCGCGGCGGTCGTGAACCTCAGCGGGCCGATCGACCTCACGACCGACGGGTTTGCGCTCGGCGGGGTGGTGCCCGCGTTCCGCCAGGTGCAGCTCGACTATCTCGGTTGCGAGAGCTACACGGACTGCCCGCAGGCGCTGGCCGCGTCACCTCTCTATTCGGTGGACGAGAGCGATCCGCCGTTCTTCGTCGGGCACTCGCTGGAGGAGATGATCCCGGTGCAGCAGTCGGATGCCCTGGTCGAGCTGCTCCGCGGGGCCGGCGTCGACACGACCTACCTCACCGTGGAGGGAAACCTTCACTCGATCGCGATGCTCGACGACCCGATCCGGCTGCAGATCGCGGACTGGCTGCGAGACAAGCTCGAGCCGTAGCCAGCGGGGCGGGATCGCGCGCGTGGCTGCTGCGCGCCCGCCGCGGCTACCGCAGCGGGCGCTCAGACGCCTTCATCGTGCGCATGCGCCGGATCGCTGCCGCGCCCCGACCGCACGACCGCCGCGATGACACCCCCGAGCACGAGCATCCCACCGAGGGCGGCGATCGCGACCGCCGTGATCACCCCGCCGCTGAAGCCGCTCAGGTCGACGAAGGTGCCGACGAGGAACAGGGTGGCAAAGCCGATGAGGATCGCGCCCCAGACGATGGTGGTGGTTCGGGTCTTCATCAGCGGTCTCCCTCGGTGGTGATGGTCAGGTTTCCGGCGCCCACGATGATGTCGAGGGTGAGCCGGCGGTCAGTGGTGCCGGCGGTCTCGCCGACGGGGCCGAACTCGAGCGCCAGGTCGTCGTAGCTTCCGCGGCCGAAGTCCCGGTCGGGCGTGCTGAGCTCGCCCCAGCCGACGATCGAGTCGACCGTGACGAACTCGTCGTCGGGCAGGATCACGGTGATGTCACCGAGCCCGCCGACGATGTCGACACTCGACGTGCCGGTTACCGAGTCGGTCTGGCCGTCCCAGTATCCGGTCAGGTCGATCACCGCGTCGCCGACGCCGACCACGTAGTCCTGGGAGCGTCCATCGGCATAGCTCGGCGCGAACTCGGTGCCGTCGTCGGCGATCGCGGTGAACCGTGAGCCTCCCGAAACGACGTCGATGGAGCTGAACCCGTTGACGGCGCTGGCCCCGACGAGCGCGATCGCGACCACGATGGCGAGCCCGCTCGACCCGCCGCTGCGCTTGCCCCGGATGCCGTTGATCACGATGGCGGTGCCGAGCACGGCGAGCGCCGAGGCGAGGCCGGCGACCAGCCCGCGGCTCGTGAACGAGTAGTCGCCGACCAGGAGCGTGACGAGCGCGCCGACAACTAGGGCGAGGCCGATCGCGACGAGCGTGTAGAGCGGGTTCGACCGGGTGAGCCGGCGTTCATCACGGTAGGCGGCGGCGCGCTCCTCACGGATCCGTCGCTGCTCCTCGGTGTGCGCGGCGAAGGCCGCGCGGCGTGCCTCCTCCTCGGACTTCACGAACTCGTCCCTCTCCTGCTTGAACCGCGCCTGCTGCGCCGTCCAGGCTGCGAGCTCGGTCGCGTCGGTCGGCGGGGGGCCGGCCGGGGCGGCGGCCGTCAGCACGGTGGCGGCGTAGGCGGGTGCGTAATTCGGGGTGCCGCTCGGCGACGGGCCCGGGTCGGATGTGGCGGGCGAACTGGGCATCGAGTAGCTGGGCGTGCCGTAGCCCGGCGCCGCAGCATCCGCCCCTCGAGCGCCGCGGCTGGAGCGGCGCACGATCCAGACGACGAACCAGATGGCGGCCGCGATGATCGCGAGGGTCCAGACGGCGCGTCCGAAGCCGCCGAAGCCGCCGTCGCCGATGTAGGGCAGACCCCAGCTGACGCCGCCGAACCAGCCGGGGCCGGAGGGCAACAGGGAGAGCAGCACGAGCACGCCGGCACCGGCGACGGGCGCCTCGAAGTTGCCGCGGCCGAGCTCCTCGGCGTGGATCTTGCCGGTGTGGTCGGGCAGCAGCATCCACGCCGCGGCGTAGGCGAGCAGCAGCGGGGCGCCGAGAATGGCGAGCACGACCACGATGCCGCGCACGATGATCGGGTCGATGCCGATGCGGGTGGCGATGCCGGCGCAGACGCCGCCGATCCAGCCGGGCTGGCGCGGGAGGTCGAGCGAGCGCATCCAGGAGAAGAAGCGGTTGCCGCGGGGCGGGGCGTCGGAGGGGGCCGCGGGAGTCGACTCCGGAGGGCTTTCGGGCTGGGCGGAGGGGTTCTCCGAGTTGGTTTCAGTGGGCATGGTCCGATGCTGGCAGCGCGGGCGCACCCCGCACCATCAGGGTTCACCCTGAACGCACCCTGATCGCTCGCCCCGAGAGGCCCGTGTCGTGGTTGGATTTGGCTGTGACCGAGACTCCTCGGGCGCCCTCTCGGGCGCCTGCGATGCGCCGCCCGCGCGCCGCCGTGCTCGGCGGGGTCTGCGCCGGGCTCGCCGAGCATCTCGGCGCGCCCGTGGGCCGGATGCGGCTGCTCGCGATCGTGCTCACCTTTCTCGGCGGCGCCGGCGCCCTGCTCTACCTGTGGCTGTGGGCGCTGACCCCGCTCGAGAAGCCCACGGATGGCGCTGCCGCAGTGCGGCGCTCCTTCCCGGCCGCGCCCGTGCTGCTCGGGCTGGCTGGCCTGAGCGCCCTCGCCGCGCTCGCGATCGCGGTCCGCGACGCGGGCGCCGACCCGGCCGTCGAGGTGCTGCTCACGATCGTCTTCGCGGGCGGGGCCGTCACCTGGAGCCTGCTCTTCGACCGGCACGACCCGCGTCGATCGGACCGGTACGGGTTTCAGGTGCGCACCGCCGCCGCGGCGCTCATGCTCCTGACCGCGGTTCTGCTGCTGCTCACCGACCCGCGTGCGCAGACCGCCGTGCTGTCGGTCGTGATGATCATCGCCGGATTCGGGGTGCTCGTCGCCCCGCAGGTCGTGCGTCTGTGGACCGAGCTCATGGCCGAGCGCAGCACGCGGTTTCGGCAGGAGAGCCGCGCCGAGGTCGCCGCACACCTGCACGACTCGGTGCTGCAGACCCTCGCCCTCATCCAGAACCGCGCGGGGGCGTCGAGCGAGATCGCCCGCATCGCCCGGGCCCAGGAGCGGGAGCTGCGCGACTGGCTCTTCGCCGGCACGACCCCGAGCGACGCCGACTTCGCCGCCGAGCTGCGCGAGGCCGCCTCGGAACTCGAGCTGGAGCATCCGGTGCGCTTCGAGGTCGTCACCGTCGGCGACTTCACCGACCGATCCTTTGCGGCGGTGCTCGCCGCCGCTCGGGAGGCGATGCTCAATGCGGCCCGGCACGCCGGCGGCGACGTCTCGGTCTACGCGGAGCTGTCGGCCTCCGCCCTCGACGTGTTCGTGCGCGACCGCGGTGCCGGCTTCTCCGTGGCGGCGGTGCCGGACGGGCGGCTCGGGGTGCGGGAGTCGATCGTGGGCAGGATGGCGCGGCACGGCGGGCGCGCCACCGTGGTCTCGGGCGCTGGCGGCACCGAGGTGCGGCTGCACCTGCCGCTGGGCGGCGCGCAACAGGTGCCCGCGCACCCCGGAGTGGCGCAGCCCTCTGGCGGGCAGCCCGCCCCGCCTACGCCCTCCGCTGGGCGACCCGCCGACGACGTCCTGCCCGCCCACCAGCCTGCCCCGGGAGGCACCGCATGAAGGTACTCATCGTCGACGACCACTCGATCTTTCGGTCGGGGCTGCGCGCCGACTTGGCCGAGTTCATCGAGGTGGTCGGCGAGGCGGCGACAGTCGACGAGGCGCTCGCGCTCATCGAGCAGACCGCGCCCGAGGTCGTGCTGCTCGACGTGCACCTGCCCGGCGGGGAGGGCGGAGGCGGTGCCGAGGTGATCCGGCGCAGTGCGCGGCTGCTCGGCAGCATCCGGTTCCTCGCGCTCAGCGTGTCCGACTCGGCCGAAGACGTCGTCGGCGTGATCCGCGCCGGCGCCCGCGGCTACATCACCAAGAGCAGTTCAGGAGCCGAGGTCTCGCGCGCGGTCGCCGCGGTCGCCGCCGGGGACGCCGTGTTCTCGCCGCGGCTGGCCGGCTTCGTGCTGGATGCGTTCGGCGCGGTCGCCGGGGAGCAGGCCGAGACGAGTGATGAGCTCGACCGGCTGAGCGCGCGCGAGCGCGAGGTGATGCGGCTGATCGCGCGCGGCTACGCCTATAAAGAGGTCGCGACCGACCTGTTCATCTCGATCAAGACGGTCGAGACCCACGTGTCGGCGGTGCTGCGCAAGCTGCAGCTGTCGTCGCGGCACGAGCTGACCGCCTGGGCGCTGGAGCGCAAGCTGCTGTAGCTCGCCCTACTGTGCGTCGAGACGCGCGGCGATGTCGGCCGGGAAGCCACCCGTCGCGATCGGTCCCCACCGGGTCGGGGTGATGCGGATGAGCGACTTGTCCTGGACCGCCATCGCGGCGCGGTACTCGTCCCAGTCGGGGTGTTCCCCGGCGATGCAGCGGAAGTAGTCGACGAGGCCGTCGGCGGCCTCGGGCATGTGCAGCACCTCGGCATCGCCGTCGACCTGCACCCAGGGGCCGTCCCAGTCGTCGGAGAGTACGAGCACCGAGGCGCGGGAGTCCCGCTCGGCATTGCGGGTCTTGAAGCGCGTCGGGTACGTCGAGATAACGATGCGCCCGTCGGCATCGACACCTCCGGCGACCGGCGACATCTGGGGGCGCCCGTCGACGCGGGTGGTGGCGAGCAGCATCCGATGACGGGGACGGATGAAGTCGAGCACGTCTCCGAGCTCGACCCGGGTGGAAGTCGCGATTGTTCTGGCCATGGTTTCGAGGGTAGCTGGCCAGAATCGACCCGATCTCTTTCATCATTCAGGAGTTTGAGGGCCACCACTCGACCGTCTGCTGAGTTTGGGGCTGGCACCTCTTTCATCATTCAGGAGTTTGAGGGCCACCACTCGACCGTCTGGTCAGTTTGGGGCTGGCTCCTCTTTCATCATTCAGGAGGTGACGGCAGCCGCGTTGACGGCGTGCGATCGAAAGTTGCGTGGCACGTTAGATTCGTGCGGCGGATGCGGGGATGGGCGCAACTTTCCGGCATCCGCCCGCCCATGCTCGAAGTCGCCTGCTCTCCACTCCTGAATAATGAAAGCCGCCCAGACCGGCTGGCTCCTGAATAATGAAAGCCGCCCAGACCGGCTGGCTCCTGAATAATGAAAGCCCATGCAGATCGCCATCGCCACCGAACCGCCCCGCCAGCCCGAGCTGATCGAGCTGCTGCGGCTCAGCGACGAGTTCGCGCTGAGCCTGTACCCGGCCGAGAGCTGCTACATGCTCGACGTCGGCCAGCTCGAGGCCGACGGCGTGACGGTGTTCGTCGCCCGGGCGGGGGCCGATGCCGTCGGGATCGCCGCCCTCGTCGACCGCGGCGACGGCTCGGGCGAGATCAAGCGGATGTTCGTGCACGGCTCCGCCCGCGGTCGCGGCATCGCCCGCGCATTGCTCGCCGCCATCGACAGAACCGCGCTGGCCCGCGGCATCCGCACGCTCCAGCTCGAGACCGGGCCTGAGCACGTCGCGGCGATCGCCCTTTATCTGGCGAGCGGATTCGCAGTCATCCCGAACTTCGGCCAGTATGTCGGCGACGAGTTCAGCATCTGCATGGAGAAGGCTCTCCCGTAGACTCCAGTTTGGTTTAAGGGAGAGTTTCTATGGCCAAGCGCGCCTTCATCACCGGCATCACCGGCCAGGACGGCTCCTACCTCGCGGAGCTTCTGCTCGCCAAGGGCTACGAGGTGCACGGCCTCATCCGCCGGGCCTCGACGTTCAACACCTCGCGCATCGACCACCTCTATGTCGACCCGCACAACCCCGCCGCGAAGCTCTTTCTGCACTACGGCGACCTCAGCGACGGCGGACGCATGGCGACCCTGCTCGCCACGATCAAGCCCGACGAGGTCTACAACCTCGCCGCCCAGTCACACGTGCGCGTCTCGTTCGACGAGCCCGAGCACACCGCCGACACGACCGGCACGGGAACAATCCGCCTGCTCGAGGCCGTGCGCATGGCCGGCATCGAGACGCGTTTCTACCAGGCCTCGAGCTCGGAGATGTTCGGCGCTACCCCGCCGCCGCAGAACGAGGACACCCCGTTCTACCCGCGCTCGCCCTACGGCGTCGCCAAGGTCTACAGCTACTGGATCACCAAGAACTACCGCGAGGCATACGACATGTTCGCGGTCAACGGCATTCTGTTCAACCACGAGTCCCCCCGCCGCGGCGAGACCTTCGTGACCCGCAAGATCACCCGCGCCGTCGCCGCCATCCAGGCCGGCAAGCAAGACCACGTCTACCTCGGCAACCTCGACTCGGTGCGCGACTGGGGTTACGCCCCGGAATATGTCGAGGGCATGTGGCGGATGCTGCAGGCCGACGAGCCCGAGGACTTCGTGCTCGCCACTGGCGGCAGCTACACCGTGCGCGACTTCGTCGAGGCCTCGTTCACCCGGGCCGGGCTGGACTGGGAGAAGCACGTGAAGTTCGACCCGCGTTACCTGCGGCCCACCGAGGTCGACGCCCTCGTCGGCGACGCCTCCAAGGCCCGCGACAAGCTCGGCTGGGTGCCGACGGTCGATACCGCCGAGCTCGCCCGAATCATGGTCGACGCCGACATCGAGTCGCTCACGCACGACGGGAGTCACTGGATCGACTCCCCGAAACTCGCCTCGTGGGGCACTGAGTGACCCGACCCGACCTGGCCACGCCCGCACCGGACCAGTTCACACCCGGACGCCTTGACCGCGATGCCCCGTTCTACATTGCCGGTCACCGCGGACTCGCCGGCTCGGCGATGTGGCGCCTGCTCGAGGCCGAGGGCTTCACGAACCTGATCGGTCGCTCCTCGGTAGAGCTCGACCTCAAAGACCGCGCGGCGGTATTCGCGTTCTTCGAGGAGGCCAAGCCCCGCTACGTGGTGCTTGCGGCCGCGAAGGTCGGCGGCATCATGGCCAATAACACCTACCCGGTCGACTTCCTCAGCGAGAACCTGCAGGTGCAGGTGAATGTGATCGATGCGGCTCTCGCCGTCGACGTCGAGCGTCTGCTGTTCCTCGGCTCGTCATGCATCTACCCGCGGCTGGCCCCGCAGCCGATCACCGAGGACACGCTGCTCACCGGCTACCTCGAGCCCACCAACGACGCCTACGCGATCGCCAAGATCGCCGGCATCTTCCACATTCAGGCCGCCCGCCGCCAGTACGGCAAGCACTGGATCTCGGCCATGCCGACCAACCTCTACGGGCCGGGCGACAACTTCTCGCCCCAGGGCTCGCACGTGCTGCCCGCCCTGATCCAGCGCTACGACACCGCGGTGAAGTCGGGCGCGACCACCGTGACGAACTGGGGCTCCGGCACGCCCCGGCGCGAGTTCATGCACGTCGACGACATGGCGGCCGCCTTCCTGCACCTGCTCGAGCACTACGACGCCCCCGAGCAGGTCAACGTGGGAACCGGCAAGGACCTCACCATTCGCGAGATCGCCGAGACCATCGCGCGCGTCGTCGGCTTCACCGGCGAGACCCTGTGGGACACCAGCAAGCCCGACGGCACACCGCAGAAGCTGCTCGACGTGTCCAAGCTCGCGGATGCCGGCTGGACGGCTCGCATCGACCTCGAAGACGGCGTGCGCAGCACGGTCGACTGGTACCACGAACACTTGGCGACCCTTCGGCGCTAGGTTCGGCGTAGCGCGTCGGCCCTGGCGGCCGGCTCCGGTCGGCTCAGTATTGCCGGTGGCTATCATTCCGTGATGCACCCGCCCGACGCCGCCGGAGCCGACGAGCCGCGGTGACCATGCAGCACCGCGCTGACCTGCATGACCGCTCGCCCATGGTATGCCTTATCTATTGTCGTACAGTAGAAAAGGTACACTTTATATGTTGGGGCACAATAGATAACGTACGTCTGAGCAGAGACTTGCTCTACGCTTGGGACATGGCAACGTCGATCGGTCTCCTCGCCCAGGAACTCAGCAACGGGAATCCGTGGTGGAGGGGCACTCAATGGGTCGAGCGGGATCCAGACCTCAGCGAAGTCGCGCAGGCGCCGTTGAGTTATGAATCCGGTTGCCTGAGTGGCCTTGAGGCGGGCAATCTCTACATCCTGCGGGGGCCTCGCAGGGTGGGGAAAACGGTCGCTGTGAAGCAGACCATTCGACGACTGCTCGATGACGGAGTACGGGCGACCAGAATCATCCGCGTCGCCGTGGACGGGTGGGACGCCAAAACTCTGAGGACTTTGGTCAGCAACTCTACACTCCCCGTTCTCCGCGAGGGCGAGACGCGCTTCTGGTTCCTCGACGAGGTCTCAGCGGTATCTGGAGACTGGGCTCAGCAGTTGAAGTGGCTGCGCGACAACGACGAGCAGTTCCGGAAGGACACGGTTGTTCTCACTGGATCTAATGCGCGGGCGCTGACGGAGGCCGCCGGTGTCCTTGCCGGTAGACGCGGACGCGGAAGTCATCTCGACCGGATGCTGCTTCCTATGGGTTTCAGGACGTTCGCGACCACGATCCTGCGCGGCGACGTGCCGCCCGGGAACCATCTCTCCGCCGGGGCACTCCGCACACACGAAGCGAGAGAGCGATTCGAAGGCTCGATTCCGTGGCTGGACGGACTCACTAAGGCCTGGGAACAATACCTGCTCTACGGTGGGTTCCCTCGCTCAGTCTCCGCACTCCTCGACGGTCAACCGGTGCCGGCGTCGTTCATCGGCGACCTGTTCGACGTCGTCTCCGCGGACGTATTCAAGAACAGCCAGCTTCCTTCGGCCACCGAGATGGCGCTTCTCGAAAGGCTGTGGAAGAGCATCTCGAGCCCGGCGAACCTCACGTCTATCGGCGAAGACGTCGGCATAAGCAACCAGGTCGTCACCCGACACGTCGAGTATTTGCGCGACGCATTCCTCTTATGGGCGTGCCCGCAACGACACGACAGCAGGTGGCTTCCGCGACCGAAGGCACAGAACAAGCTCTACGCTGTCGATCCTCTCGTCGCGCGCCTGCCGCACCTGAGAAACCCGGCACGTCCTGACCTCGATCCGACACTTCTCGCCGAAATGCAGATCGGAATGGCCATCAGACGGAGAGCGCTCGCCGACCGACCACTCGCGGGCAACGACGACTTCCTATTCTACTCGCGCACCCCCGCCAGAAAAGAGATCGACTTTGTTTCGGCCGACCTCGGCGGCGTGGCGGTTGAAGGCAAGTACACCGACCGGGGGTCGTGGAAGAGCGAAGCCGCGACTGTGAACGCGTCCGAGTGGGACGGAATACTCATTACGAGAAACGTTCTAGATATTTCCGATCCGCACGCAGCATGGGCGGTACCCGCGGGCATTTTCGCGTACTGCCTAGACGTGTAACTGCAGAATTCGACGTCGGAGAGGTCGACCGCGCGTCCGTTTCAGTGCCCGATCGACGTGGCTGACGCCCGCAGCGCCTCGGCCGACGCGTGCAGCTGGTCGAGCTCCACAGCATCCATCGGCACATCGAGCACTCGCTCGACGCCGCCGGAACCGACGATCGACGGCACACTGAGCGCGACCCCGTCGATTCCGCGGTAACTCTCCAGAACCGAGCTGACCTGCATGACCGCGCGCTCGTCGCGCAGCACGGCTTCGACGATGCGGGTGCCCGACAGACCGATTGCATAGTTGGTGGCGCCCTTGCCGGCGATGACCCGGTCGGCAGCATGCACCACGTCGTGCCGGATCTGGTCGAGCACGCTCTGCGGGAAGACCAGCTCGCCGTCGGAGTCGGTCCACTCGCGGATCGGCGTCGGGCCGATGCGGGCGCCGGACCAGAGCGGGAACTCGGTGTCGCCGTGCTCGCCGACGATGTGGGCGTGCACGCTGTGGGCGGCGATGCAGGCGCGCTCGGCGATGAGCCAGCGGAGCCTCGCGGAGTCGAGCAGGGTGCCGGAGGAGAAGACCCGCCCGGTGGGGAGTTGCGCGATCTGCTGGGCGACGACCGTGAGCACGTCGCAGGGGTTGGTCACCAGCAGGTAGACCGCACCTGGTGCTCGCTCAAGCAGCTGCGGCATGAGCCGCTCGAGAATTCCAGCGTTGGTCGCGGCGAGGTCGAGCCGGGTCTGGCCCGGGTTCTGCTTCGCACCCGCCGTGATCACGACCATGTCGGCATCCGCCACGACGTCGATATCGGCGCCCCCCCTGATGCGGGAGGCACCAGTGAACGGGGTGCCATGAGCGAGGTCGAGCACCTCGGCCTCGGCCTTCGCCGCGTTGACGTCGTACAGCACCACCTCGCGTGCAGAGCCTCGAATGAGGGCGGCATAGGCCAGCGAGGTGCCGACGCTTCCCGCGCCGATTACGGCGAGCTTCGTGTTTCCGGAGGCTGTCATGTGCTCATCTTGGCAGCACTGGGTCCACTGGGCTCATCCCGCTGGCCAGGGACGCTGCGATGTCAGCCCTCAGCGCCGAAAGTACGCGAATTGGCGCCTCCCCAAGCCGGGGAAGAGCCGAAACCCGTACTCTCGGCGAGCGCGGCGGCGGAAGCCCGGGCGGAAGCCCGGGCGGAAGCCCGGGCGGAAGCAAGCCCGCCGCTCAGGGGCGCGGCGACAGGTGCTCGTGCACCGCGAGCCAGCGGATGCCCCGCTTCTCGAACACGATCGTCTCGCGCTCGCGCATCGTGTCAATCAGGCCATCCATCTCGATCATCGTCTCGACGTCGTGCGTGAAGATGCCGAAGTGCTCGCCCGTCTGCACGTGGTGGTTCGTCGAGTTGCAGCCGAGCACGCGGAACTGGTTCTCGGACTCCCACGTCGCCCACAGCGTCTCGTAGGCCGCCCTCGACTCGAGCCGCTCTGGCGTCGAGTAGAAGATGAACGAGGCGTCCATGGCGAAGCCGTCGAAGTAGCGCAGTGGGTCGTGCGAACCGAATGCCGCAACGATCTCCGCCGCCGCCGCGAGAATCTCGTCGTCCTTGACCGTCATGCCGATCCCTTCCGCGTCTGCACCCTCTGAGCCTGGATGGCCATGCTCGAGATGAGCTCATAGGCCACGTGCGCCGCCGCGATCCCCGTGATCTGCGCATGATCGTAGGCGGGTGCGACCTCGACAATATCCGCCCCGACGAGGTTTGTCGACGACAGGGCGCGCAGAATCGCGAGCAGTTCGCGGCTCGTGAAGCCGCCCGCCTCGGGCGTTCCCGTGCCCGGCGCGAAAGCGGGGTCGAGCACGTCGATGTCGACCGAGACGTAGACCGGTCGGTCACCGACGCGCGCCAGCATCCGCTCGATCATGCCCGCGACGCCGATGCTGTCCATCTCGGTGGCGTGCGCGATCTGAAAACCGAGGTCGCCGTCTTGGGTGAGGTCGTCGGCGGAGTAGAGCGGACCGCGGATGCCGAGGTGCATGCACGAGTCCGGGGCGAGCAGCCCCTCCTCGGCGGCCCGACGGAACGGGGTGCCGTGGGTGTAGTCGGCACCGAAGTAGGTGTCCCAGGTGTCGAGGTGCGCGTCGAAGTGGATGACCGCGAGGGGCCCGTGCACCTCGGTCGTCGCACGCAGCAGCGGCAGCGCGATCGTGTGGTCGCCGCCGAGCACGACGAGCCGCGACCCGGCCCGCAGGTGGGCCGCCGCGGCCTCCTCGATCTGCATGAGCGCCTCGGCGATGTCGAACGGGTTCGCGGCGATGTCGCCCGCATCCGCCACCTGCAGCAGCGCGAACGGCTGCACGTCTTGCGCGGGGTTATACGGGCGGAGCAGCCTGGACGACTCGCGGATGTGGCTCGGGCCGAAGCGCGCACCCGGGCGGTAGCTGACCCCGGAGTCGAAGGGAACGCCGACCACGACGACATCCGCCGACTCGACCTCGTCGATGCGCGGCAGCCGCGCGAAGGTCGGCGCACCCCCGAAACGGGGCACGATCGTCGCGTCGACCTGGCCGAGCTTGCCGCCGGTGGCCAGGCGCGGGATCGGCCCCTGGGCTGGCCGCGGGTCCGGGGTCGCGTCAGCCACGGGGGGACCTGGCATCCGCACGGGCGTCGGCGCGCACCTGGGCCCGGGCGGCCTGGGAGGCGTGGTCGATCACGACCTCCCGCTCGGTGCCGGGCTTCGAGGAGACCACCCGCGGGCCACTCGGCCCGAACGAGTACGAGGGCTCGGGGAAGATCACCAGCGCCCCGATGTACAACACCGCCGCCGTGCCGATCGCGACGATGAGGCTGAGGTCGACGCCGCCGGCGGCGTTCGCGAAAGGTCCGGAGATCACGGGCGGGAAGTAGGCGAAGAGCAGCCCGAGGGTGGCCGCGGCGATCCAGGCGACCATGCCGCGCCAGTTGACGCCGCCGTTGTACCAGTACTTTCCGCCGGTCTCGCCGCGGTTGAAGACCTGCAGCATGCGGGCGTCGTACTCGCCGCGGTGCACGAAGTAGCCGATCGCCATGATGATCATCCACGGCGTCGTCGTCACGATGATCGCGCCGACGAAGGCGTTGACCGCGCCCAGCAGGTCGAAGGCGAGGCGGCCGACGAGGATGAACACGAAGGCGAGCGAGCCGATCGCGATCGTCGCCTGCACCCGGCTGAACCGCGGGAACACCGACGAGAAGTCGAGGCCGGTGCCATAGAGCGAGGTCGTGCCGGTGGAAAGCCCGCCGATGAAGGCGACGAAGATCAGCACGACCGCGTACCAGAGCGGGGAGGCCTGGATGAGCGCGACGACGTAGTCGACTTCGCCCGCGACGATCGTCGCCGTCGCGACGCCGAACAGGAACGGCACGAGAGTGGCGAGCTGCCCGAGCAGGGTCGCGGCGAACAGCTTGCGCGGGGGCGTGTTCTTCGGGATGTAGCGCGACCAGTCGCCGAGGAATGCGCCGAACGAGATCGGGTTGCTCATGGCGATGAGGGCGGCGAGCACGAACGTCGGCCAGAATGAGCCGAGGGCATAGGCATCCGGTCCCGGGTCGTAGCTCGGATCGAACGTGGTCGAGAACGCCACGAGGGCGAGCAGGAACAGCACCGTGTTGGCGATGACCGCGGTCTTGTTCACCAGCAGCATGAACTGGTACCCGTAGACCACGACGACGATGACGATCGCGCCGATGATGGCGTAGATCACCGTGCGCAGGCCGATCGAGTCTTCGACGCCGGCGAGGCGGGTGAGCGCGCCGACGATCGCGTCGCCGCTCACCCAGACCGAGATCGAGTAGAACGCGATCGCGGTGAGCAGCGAGAGGAACGAGCCGACGACGCGGCCGCGCACCCCGAAGTGCGCACCGGAGGAGACGGCGTTGTTCGTGCCCGTCTTCGGGCCGAACAGGCCCATCGGCATGAGGATGATCGCGCCGATCAGCACCCCGGCGACCGTGGCGAGCACGGCCTCCCAGAACGAGAGGCCGAGCGCGATCGAGAAGGTGCCGAGCAGCACGGTCGCGAAGGTGTTCGCACCGCCGAACTGGATGCGGAACAGGTCGAAGGGCCTCGACGTGCGGTCGGCGTCGGGGATCGTGTTGATGCCATGGAGCTCGACCTCGGTCGCCTTGGGGCGAGGGTTGAGGGTCACGCCGGCGTCGTTGCCGTTCTGGGTCATGGGGAAGCCTCTCTACGGGTTCGCTGAAATAGTAGGCCCCAAGTTGCCGCTGAGGCAATATTGTTTTCTCATGAGGATAATGAAGGTCGTTGACCTGTCGGTCGTCGTCGGCGCCGGAACACAGGTGTATCCGGGCGACCCGGAGCCCCGGCTGACCCCGCACAGCACCATCGAACGCGACGGTTTCAACCTGCTCAGCGTGGCGATGGGCTCGCAGACGGGCACCCACGTCGACGCCCCGTACCACTTCGACGAGGCGACAGAGAGGATCGACGAGGTGCCGCTCGAGCGCTTCGTCGGCCGCGGTGTGATCGTCGACGCGACCGGGGTCGGCCCGCGCGGCGTGATCACCTGGGCGCACGTCGAGCCGGTCGCCGACTCGATCGACCCCGGATGCATCGTGCTGCTGCACACCGGCTGGAGCCTCCACTACGGCACCGACGCCTACTTCGAGAACCCCTACCTCGACGCCGCCGCCTGCCGCGAGCTGCTCGCGCGTGGGGTTCGCACTTTCGGCATCGACGCCATCAACATCGACGAGACGCCGGACCCTGAGCATCCGGGGATCGGGTTCCCGGTTCACCACCTCATCGCCGAGGCCGGCGGCATCATCTGCGAGAACCTCACCAATCTTGCGGCCATCGACTTCGCGGAGCCGCAGATCTCGCTGCTGCCCATCTCCTTGGAGGCGGCAGACGGCGCGCCGGTGCGGGCCGTTGCAATACAGTTCGGGGAGTGACACCGGGCAATGAATGGATGGCGATGGCGGAACAGGTTTTGATCGGGGCACGGCTGAGGGTCGCGCGCCTGTCGAAGGGGCTCACGCTCGGCACCGTCGCGTCGGTCACCGGGCTGACGCAGGGGTACCTGAGCAAGCTCGAGCGCGACCAGGTCTCGCCGTCGGTCGCGTCGCTCGTGGCCGTCTGCGCTGCCGTTGGGCTTCGCGTCGGCGACCTGTTCGAGCCGCCGCCCTCGGCGATCGTGCGGGCGGGCCAGGGCACCCTCATCAACTTCGGCGCGCACGACGCCCGCGAGTATGTGATCACTCCGGGCGACCAGACCATGATCGAAGTGATCCACTCGTTCGTCGAGCCGACCGGAAGCGGCGGCTCGACCCAGTACGCGCTCGACTGCGATATCGAGTTCATCTTCGTCGTGTCGGGCGCCCTCGACCTGATCCTCGGCGACGAGGTGTTCTCCCTCGGCGCCGGCGACGCGATGACGATGCGCGGTCGGGAGCCGCACACCTGGCGCAACCCGTCAACCGACGCCGGCTGCGAAGTGCTCTGGATGCTGGCGCCCGCGCCGTAGGCGTAGATCGAGGACGCGCCCGCCCGACCGGGCGCCGGCGTCACGCCGACTGATCGAGCGGGCCGCCCACGGCCGTGTCGAAACCGGCAGTCTTGCTACCCCATGTGCGTCGAGCGGTGGCGACGGCCCGACTCGACCTCGGCCAGGCCGAGGCGGTTCTCCTCGCGCCGCTCCTTCGCGCCCTCGACCAGGTAGTACAGCACCGGCAGCACGACGAGGGTCAGCGCGGTCGATGAGATGAGCCCGCCGATCACGATGATCGCGAGCGGCTGCGAGATGAAGCCGCCGGTTCCGGTGAGGCCCACCGCGAGCGGCAGCAGCGCGAAGATTGTCGACACCGCCGTCATCAGAATCGGCCGCAGCCTGCGGCTCGCGCCCTGGATGATCGCGTCGCCGACCCTGAGACCCCTCTCCCTGTACTGGTTCACGAGGTCGACGAGCACAATCGCATTGGTCACGACGATGCCGACGAGCATCAGCACGCCGATCAGCGACGGCACGCCGAGCGGGATGCCCGAGACCACCTGCAGCAGGATCGCGCCCGTCGCCGCGAACGGGATCGACACGAGCAGCAGAAGCGGCTGGCGCAGGCTCTTGAAGGTGGCGACCATCACGACGTAGACGATCAGGATCGCCACGAGCAGCGCGAGCCCGAGCTGCTGGAACGCGTCGGCCTGCTGCGCCGTGACGCCGCCGATCTCGGCATCCGCACTCGCCGGCAGGTCGGCATCCGCGAGGGCCGCCTGCACCGCGGCCGACGCCGTTCCGACGTCGTCGCTGTTCGGGGTGATGCTGATCGTCGCGGCACGGATGCCCTTGACTGTCGTGATGCTCGAGGGCCCGTCGACCTGCTCGACCGTGGCGACCTCGCTGAGCGGGATGATGCCGCGGGCGCTCGGGATGCCGAAGTCGCGCAGCTCCTGCACCGTGGTCGGGGCGTCGGGGTTCGTGATGTAGATCGAGAGGGTCTTCTCGTCGATCACGACGGATCCGACGGCGGCGGGCAGCTTGCTCTCGGCCACGATCGCGCCGACCGCGATCTCGCTGAGCCCGGCCTGGGCGGCGAGCTCCCGGTCGACGTTCACCGCGAGGTACGGCTGCGCGTTGGACAGGTTGCTGGTGGCCTCGGCGGTGACGTCGAGGTCGCGGACAGTCTCGAGCATCGCATCCGACGCGGCGTTCAGGTCGGCCTGCCCGTTCGCGGTGATGTTGATCTCGATGTCGGAGGAGGCGAAGCCCGACGCGGCGGCCGCGAGGGAGACCTCGCCGACGTCGTCGAGCTCGGCGAGTGCGTCGCGCACATCGGCCTGCAGGGCCACCTGGTCGACCTCCGGGTCGGTGGTGAGCGAGAAGGTGATGTTGCTGCCGCCGAGGAAGGCCTGGCGGATGGAGTCGTTGCCGCTTCCGAGCGAGAGCTGCACGACGTCGACGCCGTCGACGCCGAGCAGGGCCTCCTCGACCGTGGTCGCGGCCTCGTCCTGCGCCTCGAGGCTCGCCCCGAGCGGAACGGACTGGCTCACCGTGAGCGTGTTCTGCCCGCTGTCGCCGATGAAGTTGGTCTTCAGCAGCGGGATGAGCGCGACCGTGCCGCCGAGGATCAGCAGCGCGATGAGCAGCGTCGCGACGGGGCGGGCGAGGGTCCAGCGGATGATCGGCAGATAGCCGCGCTGCAACCGCGTCGGCTTCTCGGCGAGCTCGTCGGCGGTGAGCTGGGTTGTGGTGAGCTGGGTTGTGGTGCGGGCGGGGGCGGATGCTTCCGGCGCGGCGGCGGATGCGGTCGCGGCGACGATGGGCTGGGCCGGGCGCTTCTGCCAGGGGAAGCGGCGCTTGCGCGGCCCGGCGGGGGCCGAGGTGCCGGCGCCGGCCGCGAGGCTGGGTGCCGGGTGGCTTCCGGCGGCGGCGTCAGCGGCGACCACGGCATCCGTCCCCTCCCCCTCCGCGTCGGGCGCGGCATGCCTATGGGCCTGCGGGGCGCGCAGGAACCAGTAGGCGAGCACCGGCACGATCGTGAGGGCGACGAACAGCGAGGCGGCGAGCGCGATGGTCACGGTGAGGGCGAACGGGCGGAACAGCTCGCCGGTGATGTCGCCGACGAGCGCGAGCGGCAGGAACACCGCGACGGTCGTGACGGTCGACGCCGTGATCGCGGCGGCGACCTCCCTGACGGCGCTCGAGATCGCGACGAGCTTCGTCTCGCCGAGGCCGAGGTGCCGCTTGATGTTCTCGATGACGACGATGGAGTCGTCGACGACGCGTCCGATCGCGATGGTGAGCGCGCCGAGCGTGATGATGTTGAGGGTGTAGCCGGCCGCGTACATGCCGATGAAGGTGATGAGCACCGAGGCCGGTATCGAGATCGCGGTGACGAGCGTCGCGCGCACCGAGAGCAGGAACACGAGGATCACGATCACGGCGAAGAGCAGCCCGAGCGCTCCCTCGGTCGCGAGCGACTCGATCGACTGCTCGATGAACGGTGCCTGGTCGAAGACGACGGTGAACTGGGTGTTGTTGGCGAGCGCCTCCTCGAGCTCGGGGATGAGCTCCCGCACCGCCTCGGACACCGCGACGGTGTTGCCCGCGGGTGTCTTGGTGACCGCGATCGTGAGCGAGGGCTCACCGTTGACCCGGGAAATCCCGGTGACCGGCTCGTCGGCCACGGCGACCGCTGCGACGCTCGCGATCGTGACGACGCTGCCGTCGGTGGAGGTGGCGCCGACGAGCGGGAGCTGCCCGATCTCGTCGGCGGTTCCGAGACGCGCCCCGGTCTGCACTGTGAGCGTCTGGTCGTTCTCGGTGATCGAACCGGCCGGAAGCAGAGTGCCATTGGCGTCGAGGGCATCGCGGATGGCCTGGTTGTCGACGCCGGCGGCGGCGAGGGCGGCGGCATCCGGAGTGATCTCGACGCGCTGCTCGCTGATGCCGAGCAGGTCGGCCTCGCGCACGCCCTCGAGGCCCTGGATGTCGTTGAGCGTAGAGTTCTCCAGCTGTGCGGTGAGCTCGTTCGGCGGCAGGTCGCTCGTGACGGCGATCTGGATCACCGGGAGGTCCTCGATGCTTCCGGTGACGACCTGCGGGTCGATGCCGTCGGGCAGCAGCGACGAGATGCGGTTGATCGCCTGGGTGACCTTCTGGTCGGCGGTCGCGATGTCGGTGCCGTAGACGAAGGTGGCCGAGACGGTGGAGAAGTTGGTGTTCGAGGTCGCGGTGGTGCCCTCGAGCCCGGGCACTCCCTGGATCGCGGTCTCGATCGGGGTGCTCACGTCTTCGTTGACGACCTCCGGCGCGGCACCGAGGTACGGCGTGACGACGACCAGCTGGGGGAAGGAGACCGACGGAATCAGCTCCTGCTTGAGCAGTCCGAGCGAGATCGAGCCGAACACCGCGACGACGATGGTGACGAGGGCGATCAGCGCGCGGTTGCGCAGGCTGAATACCGACAGAAAATGCACGAAGTGTCTCCCGAGGCTCGGCGCCGGGTTCGCGGCGCTCGACTAATGAGCACGACCGCGTGCCCCTGGAGAATTGTGTCATTCGTGACTGGGAGTCTGCGTACTCCCGTGGGAGTGATCACGGGTGAGCCTCCGCAGGAGATTCTGCGGCACGCCGGCGATACTGGCGCGACAGCTCGGCGTGGCGCAGAATCTCCTGTTCTGCGGGGCGCTCGGGTCGACGTCATCCGCGATGCGTGCGCAACTCAGGGGAAACGGCGCGCGGCAGCATCCGGCGGCCGTGGTTGGGGGCCGTAATCGCGACGGCGGCGAGTTGGCCTGAATACTCGATGCGGATGCCGTGAGGCCCACCTACTCGGGTGCGGGGACGCTGGACACGTGACGAGACTGAGGCCTCCGGCGCGAGGCGGGTGAGCCTCCGCAGGAGATTGCGCGGCACGCCGGTGAACCTGGCGCGACAGCTCGGCGTGGCGCAGAATCTCCTGTTGTGCGGTGCGGTCGGGCCGACGTTTGCGGTGCGGTCGGGCCGACGTTCGCGACTCTTACAGCGCGCGGGAGGTCAGCGGCGTGCCCTTGAAATTGCGCAGCCGCAGGCTGTTGCTGACCACGAACACCGACGAGAATGCCATCGCGGCGCCGGCCAGCAGCGGGTTGAGCAGCCCGAGCATGGCGATCGGGATCGCCGCGACGTTGTACGCGAACGCCCAGAACAGGTTTCCCTTGATCGTGCCGAGCGTGCGGCGGGCGAGCCTGATCGCGTCGCCGACCACGACGAGGTCGCCGCTCATCACGGTGATGTCGCTGGCGGCGATCGCAGCATCCGTTCCCGCGCCCATCGCGATGCCGAGGTCGGCCGCCGCGAGCGCCGCCGCGTCGTTGACGCCGTCGCCGACCATGGCGACGACCCGTCCGCGGGACTGCAGCTCGCGGATCGCCTCGAGCTTGCCCTTGGGGGTGATGCCGGCGCGCACGTCGGCGATTCCGACGGATGCCGCGACCGACCCGGCCGCGCCCGCGTTGTCGCCGCTGAGCAGCACGGGCTCGAGCCCGAGATTGATGAAGTAGGCGATCGCTGCGGCGCTCGACGGCTTCACGGTGTCGCTCACGACGAAGGCGCCGCGCGCGGCGCCGTCCCACGCGGTGACGACGGCGGTGCTCCCGGCGAGCTCAGCGGCGGCAACGGTATCTCGCAGCGCGTCGGGAAGCTCGATCGACCACTCGGATGCGAGCCAGTCGGCGCGTCCGACAGTGACCAGGCGGCCGTCGACGATGGCCTGCACGCCCTGCCCCTGGTGGGAGACGAACGATTCGGTCGCACCGAGCTCGATCGCGCGGGTGCGGGCCTCGGCGACGATCGCGCGGGCGACCGGATGCTCGGAGGCGTTCTCGATTGTCCCGGTGATACGGAGGAGGTCGTCGAGTTCGGTGCCGGAACCCGAGACCGCGCCCGCGTTCGCAGAAGCGCCGACCGCAGCATCCGCCAGCACGACGTCGACGACGCTCATCTTGCCGGTCGTGATCGTTCCGGTCTTGTCGAGCACGATCGTGTCGATGCGGCGGGTCTGCTCGAGCACCTGCGGGCCGCGGATGAGGATGCCGAGCTGCGAGCCGCGTCCGGTGCCGACGAGCAGCGCGGTCGGGGTCGCGAGACCGAGGGCGCACGGGCAGGCGATGATGAGTGTCGCGACGGCGGCGGTGAAGGCGACCGTGAGCGAGGATCCGAAGAAGGTCCAGGCGAGGAAGGTGCCGATCGCGAGGACGAACACGACGGGCACGAAGACGGCCGAGACGCGGTCGGCGAGGCGTTGGACTTCGGCCTTGCCTGTCTGCGCCTCTTCGACCAGGCGGCCGAGGCGCGCCAGCTCGGTGTCGGAGCCGACGCGCGTGACCTCCACGACGAGGCGCCCGCCCACGTTGACGGTCGCACCGACGACGCGGTCGCCGACGGTGACCTCGACGGGCACGGACTCGCCGGTGAGCATGCTGGCGTCGACGGCGGATGCCCCATCGACGATGAGTCCGTCGGTCGCGATCTTCTCACCCGGGCGAACCACGATGGTGTCGCCGGGGACGAGGGAGTCGACGGCGACGGTGGACTCGCGATCACCGACCAGGAGGGTCGCCTCGCGCGCGCCCAGTTCGAGCAGGGCGCGCATCGCGGCCCCGGACTCCTTCTTGGCCCTCGCCTCGAAGTAGCGCCCGGCGAGGATGAACACCGTGACGGCGGCGGCCACCTCGAGGTAGATGTCGTGCGCTCCCCCGCCCGGCTCGGTGACGAGCTGGAACGACATGGTCATGCCGGGCATGCCGGCCATGCCGAAGAAGAGGGCGTAGAGCGACCAGGTGAACGCGGCGATCACCCCGACGCTGATGAGAGTGTCCATCGTGGCGGCGCCGTGCCGGGCGTTGGTCCAGGCAGCGCGGTGGAACGGCAGCGCGCCCCAGACCGCGACGGGCGCGGCGAGAGTGAGCGCGAGCCACTGCCAGTTGGTGAACTGCAGTGCCGGGATCATCGACAGCACGAGCACCGGGGCGGCCAGCGACGCGGAGACGATGAGGCGCAGACGCAGCGCGTCGACCTCGTTCTCGCGCGCCGACTGGGCGTCGCTCGGGGCATCCGTCTTCGCCGCGCGCGGCGGCGCGGGCAGGATCGCCGTGTATCCGGCGGACTCGACCGCCGCGATCAGCGTGGCCTGGTCGACGCCTTCCGGAACGCGCACGTGCGCTTTCTCGGTGGCGTAGTTGACGCTCGCCTCGACGCCTTGGATGCGGTTGAGCTTGCGCTCCACGCGCGTGGCGCACGACGCGCAGGTCATGCCGCCGATTTCGAGGTTTACGTCAGTGAGGCTCATGAGAAGGTGCGCGGTCCCACGAGTTCGTAGCCGGCCTCGGAGACGGCGAGGGTCGCAGCATCCGCGGGAATGGTCTCGGCGCTCACGACGGTCACGGTCGAGACGCCGCCCTTGTTCAGCTCCACCTCGACGGATTCGACGCCCTCGAGCGTGGAGAACTCCTCTTTCACGCTGGCGACGCAGTGTCCGCAGGTCATTCCGGTTACTTGGTATTCGGTCGTGGTCATTTTTTTCTCCCTTGGTGGATGGCGTGGTGAAGCGGTTAGGAACGGACGAGGCGGGCAATCGCCGCGGATGCTTCGCGCATCTTGTCCTCGCCGACCTGGCCGCCCTCCCTGGCCGCCTCGGCGACGCAGTGGTTGAGGTGGTCGTCGAGCAGGCCCAGCGCCACGGTCTCGAGCGCCTTCGTGGCCGCCGACACCTGAGTGAGCACGTCGATGCAGTAGGTGTCTTCTTCGATCATGCGCTGGATGCCGCGCACCTGGCCCTCGGCGCGGCGCAGCCGCTTGAGGAGGTCGTCCTTGTTGGCGACGTAACCGTGCTGCATGGGGGTTCCTTCCGCGTGCGTGGTTCCAGTATACCCCCTAGGGGTATTGGTTCTCGCGGTGCGACGGCCGCCAGGGCACCGGCGAACGGCGACCTTGTCGCCAAAGTCGGAACCCATGCGCGAGGCGCCCAGATATGCCGGCTCCAACCCTGACAACCCGGGCACATGCGGGCGGCTCGACGATGCCGGCTCAGAGAGTTCCGACTTTGGCGACACCGCGACCACGCGACCAGCAGAATCTGCATTCACTGACACGAGGGGGGAGGCACGGCGACAGCCACCTACTTCTTCACGATCCGCTCCGGGTTGAGGTCGAGCCGACGCAGCAGCTGCGCATTGAGGGCGACCACGACGGTCGACGCCGACATGAGCACGGCACCGGCGGCCGGCGAGAGCACGAAGCCCGCGAAGGCGAGCACCCCGGCGGCCAGCGGAACGCTGATGATGTTGTACCCGGTGGCCCAGGCGAGGTTCTGCCACATCTTGCGGTAGCTCGCCCGGGACAGGTCGATCACCGAGAGCACCGCGCGCGGGTCGTTGCCCGCGAGCACGACGCCGGCGGACTCGATCGCGACATCCGTGCCCGCGCCGATCGCGATGCCGACCTCGGCCCTGGCCAGCGCCGGGGCGTCGTTCACGCCGTCGCCGACCATCGCGACCTTCAGCTTGCGGGCCTGGAGTTCGGCGACCTTGGCATCCTTGTCTTGCGGAAGCACCTCGGCGAAGACCTCGTCGATGTCGAGCTCGCGCGCGACCCGGTCGGCGACCTGCTGGGCGTCGCCGGTGATCATGGCGACGCGCACCCCGCGACGGTGCAGGGCGTCGATCGCCTCGCGCGACTCCGCCCGCACCTCGTCCTCGAGCGCGATCGCCCCGACCACGGACCCGTCGCGCACGACGTGCAGCACGGAGGCGCCAGCCGCGACAAATTCCTCGACCCGGGTGCCGAGCTCGGCGGGGGTGTCGAGTCCGAGCTCGGTCAGCAGCGCCGGGCCGCCGACGGCGACCGTGCGCCCGTCGACCGTCGCCTGCACGCCGCGGCCGGTCATCGAGCGGAATTGCGTCGCGACCGGGCGGGCGGATGCTGGGGAGGAGGCGTCCGCGGGGGCAGCGCCCGCCGCCCGCACGATCGCCCGGGCGAGCGGGTGCTCGCTGTCGGACTCGACGGCCGCGGCGATGGAGATGAGTTCCCGCTCGGTGATGCCCCCGACGACGGCGGTCGCCGTGACGGCGGGCTCGCCCTTGGTGAGCGTGCCAGTCTTGTCGAAGAGCAGGACGTCGACGGTGCGCATGCGCTCGAGGGCCAAGCGATCCTTGACCAGAACGCCAGCCTTCGCCGCACGCTCGGTGGAGATCGCGATCACGAGCGGGATCGCGAGGCCGAGGGCGTGGGGGCACGCGATCACGAGCACGGTGACGGTGCGGGTGACGGCATCGTCGGGGCTGCCGAGCAGCATCCAGGCGATGAAGGTGATGACCGCCGCGGCGAGCGCGAAGTAGAACAGGAACGCCGCGGCCCGGTCGGCCAGCGCCTGCGCGCGCGAGGAGCTCTGCTGCGCCTCGGCGACCAGCCGCTGAATGCCGGCGAGCGCGGTGTCGTCACCGACGGCGTTCACCTCGACCCGCAGCGTGTTGTCGGTCGCGACGGTTCCGGCCACGACGGTGTCGCCGATGCCGCGGTGCGCCGCGCGGGACTCCCCCGTGATCATCGACTCGTCGACATCCGCCTCGCCCTCGACGACCGTGCCGTCGGCGGGCACCCGCGCACCCGGACGCACCAGCACCACGTCGCCCGGTGCCAGCTCGGAGATCGACACCTCGACGACCCCGGCATCCGTCACCTTGTCCGCGGAGTCGGGCAGCAGCGCCGCGAGCGCGTCGAGGGCCCCGGATGCTGCCCCCAGCGCCCGCATCTCGAGCCAGTGCCCGAGCAGCATGATGACGATGAGCAGCGCGAGCTCCCACCAGAAGTCGAGGTCGAATCCGCCGATCTGGAGGGTCGTGGCCCACGAGGCGACAAACGCGACCGAGATCGCGAGCGAGATGAGCAGCATCATCCCGGGGCGGCGGGACCTGAGCTCACTCCACCCGCCGCTGAGGAACGGCCAGCCGCCGTAGAGGAAGAGCACGGTGCCGAGAACGGGGGCGATCCAGGTGGCGCCAGCGAAGTCGGGGATGTCGTAGCCGAGCAGGCTCGCGAACATCGGGCTGAAGAACACGACTGGCACGCCGAGCACGAGGCTGGACCAGAACTTGCTGCGGAACTGGGCGGCGTGGTCGCCGTGGCCCGCGTGGCCCGCGGATGCGCCGTGGCCGGCGTTGCTGGCAGATGCGTCGTGGCCGGCGTGCGCGCCCTGCGTAGCGGATGCGCCGTGGCCGGCGTGCGCGCCCTGCGCGGCGGGCATTGTCGGTGCGTCGTGCGTGTCGTGCTCGAGTTCGTCGTTGCGAGATTCCATTGCGGCAAGCCTTCCTCTGGATACCCCTAGGGGGTATGTGCCAGAACGAACTTTGTGCTGGGGATATTCCTCTTCATGCGAATCATTCTGCTCCGACCCGTCTCACCCCGGAACGCGACCCCGGCGAGCACTCCCACCGTTTGCGCGGTCCCGCGATAACCGCCGCGCGAGTGAGCAACACCCGCGCGCGGTCGCAGATCAGCCGGCGGCAGGGAGCGCGGCGAGCAGCTTCTTCATCGTGGAGATCTCCTTCTGCTGGGCGCCCTCGATGGATTCCGCGAGCTCGACAGCATCCGCGTTTTTCCCGTCGATGACCTGCGGGCTGGCCATGTCGATCGCGCCCTCGTGGTGCTTGATCATCTGCTCGAGGAAGAGGCGCTCGGCATCGGGCCCGGTCGCGGCGTCGAGCGCCGTCATGTCGTCGTCGGTCATCATGTCGGAGGAGTGGTCCATTCCGGCCATGTCGTCGACGGCGGTCATCTTGTCGAATCCCCAGGCGACGAGCAGGGCGTTGAGCTGGGCGATCTCCGGCTCCTGGGCGGCCTTGATCTCCTCGGCGAGGGCAACGGTCTCCGCGCTGATCCCGGTCTTCGCGAGCAGGGTGTCGCTCATCTCGACGGCCTGCAGGTGGTGCGGAATCATCACCTGAGCGAACATGATGTCGGCCTCGTTGAACTCCGTGGCGTCGCCCTTGAGCTCCGTCGCCGGAGCTGATGCCGCGGGCTGGCTCATCGAGGCGGGTTCGGTTGGCGCGCAGGCCGCGAGGGTCAGGGCGGCAACGAGGGCCGCGGATGCGGCGAGTAATGTGCGTGTGCTGGTCATAGTGGTTGTCCATTCGTGTCTGGGGAGTTCGCGGTCGCGCCGGTCAGGCTGAGCCCGTGGTCGGCAGTGTCGGTGGCGAGCGCCAACCTAGACGCGAATGACCGACAGAAGAGCGCGCGACGGCGGACGTTCGGCCGCCTCCGTGGCGAGCAGCGAGGCGACCGGGACGGATGCGACGAGCGCCGAGACCGTGACGCCGGGGAACGCGTGCACAGTGATGGTCGGCACGCCCGAGGCGTTGGCCGCGGACGAACACCACTCAGCGTCATCGGACGAACTGCAGACCTCGGATGCGCCGTGGCCGTGTGTGCTGGAGGCGAGCTCAGCGGATGCGCCCTGGCCGCGAACCGCGGAGGCGGACCCGGCGTCGACGGCGACGAGCGTGTTCCCGCCCACCGCGGCCGCCTCAACCGAGTGGTGCGATCCGGCCGTCACCGTGGCGGTCCCGAATGTCAGCGAGTGCAGCGCGGCGAGCGCGATCATGACGGCGAGCGCGATCCCGATGGCGAGCGGGAGGGCAGGGCGCAGTGCAGCCTTCATCGCGCCCTCCTTGATGATTGGTGGGAGTTCGGCATCGGCAACAATCCCCGAACCCACGGTCCTACCCCTCAAGGGTAGCGCCCCCCGTTGGGAGCGAGCCGAGTTATGCGCGCACCCTACGCGCGGCCCCTACGCACGCACCGCGAGCAACGCGTCGCGCACCTGCCGCCGCATGACCTTGCCGATGAGCGACCGGGGCAGCTCGTCGAGCACGACGATCCGCTTCGGTACCTTATACCCGGCGAGGCTCCCGCGGCAGAACTCGCGCAGCGCTCCGGAGTCGAAGGCGGCCCCCGCACGCAGCACGACCGCCGCCGAGACCTCCTCGCCGCCCGACGAATGCGGAAGGCCGACGACCGCCGCCGCCGTGACATCCGGGTGCGCGAGCAGCGCCGCCTCGACCTCGGACGGCGACACGTTGAAGCCGCCGGTGATGATGAGCTCCTTCACGCGGTCGACGACGGTGACAAATCCGTCGGGCGCGACCGTGACGATGTCGCCGGTGCGAAGCCAGCCGTCCGGCATGAGGGTGTGCGCGGTGTCCTCCGGGTTGTGCCAGTAGCCGTGGAACACCTGCGGCCCGCGGATGAGCAGCTCCCCCGGCTCGCCGTCGGGGCGGTCGATGGTCGGGTCGGCCGGGTCGACGACGCGAATCTCGGTACTCGGGAACGGCACCCCCACGGTGCCGGGCCGCCGTGACGGCCCGATCGGATTGCCGAGCGCGACGGGCGAGGACTCGGTCATGCCGTAGCCCTCGACGAGGAGACCGCCGGTCACCGCCTCCCACCGCCGCACGGTCTCGACGGGCAGGCTCATCGCCCCCGAGATCGCGAACCGGATGCTGCTCAGGTCGACCTTCCGCGACTCCGCGGCCGCGGCGAGCTGGTCGTAGATCGGCGGTACGGCCGGCAGGAACGTCGGCGGCGACGTGCGCACGGCGGCCAACACGAGGTCGACGTCGAAGCGCGGGAACAGCACGAGCCGCGCGCCGATGCTCATCGCGAAGGTCAGACACAGGGTGAGGCCGTAGGCATGGAAAAGTGGGAGTACCGCGTAGAAGGTCTCCTTGCCCCGGGTCAGCCCGGGGACCCAGGCCTCCCCCTGCGCCGCGTTCGCCCGCAGATTCGCGTGACTGAGGATCGCGCCCTTGGGCGAGCCGGTCGTTCCGCTCGTGTACTGCAGCAGGGCGGTGTCGCTCGGCCGGGGAGCCGGATGCCGCTTCGACAGGCGACGGCCCGAGATCAGGCGGTCCCAGGTGAACACGTTGCGCCCGGAGGGGGTCGCCGTCATCGCAGCCCGCGCGGTGCGGGCCTTCGGGATCGGCAGGCGCAGCGCGAACCGCTTGCCGAACGGGAGCGCCGCGGTGAGGTCGACCGAGACCAGGCGTTCCAGCCGGATGTCTTTCGGAAAGCCGGCCAGCGTGTCGTAGACCTTGTCCCACACGATGGCGACTCGCGCGCCGTGGTCCTCGAACTGGTGGCGTAGCTCGCGCGCCGTGTACAGCGGGTTGTGCTCGACGACGATCGCGCCGAGCCGCAGCACCGCGTAGAAGGCGACGACGTGCTGCGGGCAGTTCGGCAGCACGATCGCCACGCGGTCTCCCGCCTCCACCCCGAGCCGGCGCAGGCCCTCGGCCGCGTGCGCGATCTGCTCGCCGAGCTCGGCGTAGGTGGTCTCCGCCCCGAAGAACTCGAGCGCGACGTCGCGACGGTAGGTGGCGACGGCCTCGTCGATCATGTCGACGAGCGTCTGGTTGACCGGCTCGATCTCGTGCGGCACGCCGTCGGCGTAGGCGCGGAGCCAGGGCTTGCTGTCGAGGCTGTTCATGGGAATCCTTTCGACGACGGGATCCAGTATCTGTCATCTTCGCTGGACGGATGCGGTCGGGCGCGGATCAGACGACGGCGGCGAGGTAGTTCTGCTCGGGGAGCGGATGCCGCGACAGCGCGCCCCACGCGCGGGCGAGCGACGCGACCGCGCGGTCGGTCTCGTCGGGGGTATAGCTGAACGGCAGGCGCAGGAACCGCTCGAACGCCCCGTCGATGCCGAATCTCGGGCCGGACGCGAGCACGAGGCCCTCATTACGCGCGGCGAGGGTGAGCTGCGAGCTCGCCGGTCGCCCGAGGTTCACCCAGGTGGTGAGGCCGCCCCTCACGTGCGGCACTGTCCACTGCGGGAGCGCCGCGCGCACGGCACGCTCGAGGTAGTCGCGACCGTGGCGCAGCTGCTCCCGGCGCCCCTCGAGTACCTCGTCGTAGCGGCCGAGCAGTTCGATCGCGATGAGCTGCTCGAGGATCGGCGTGCCGAGGTCGCCAGCGGACCGGGCCCGCACGAGCTTCTGGATCAGCTGGGGCTCGGCGCGGATCCAGCCGATGCGCACGCCGCCCCAGACGGTCTTGCCGAGCGATCCGATCGACACCGCGGGGCCGTAGCCGGCGAGCGGCAGCAGGGCCTCCGGCGCGTCGATGCCGAGCTCGGCCATTGTCTCGTCCGCGATGACTGTGGTGCCTTGGAGGGCGGCGAGTCCCAGCATCCGCTCCCGGAGCCCGGCGCTCATCACCCGGCCGGTCGGATTGTGAAAATCGGGCATGACATAGGCGAGCGCGGGGCTCGTGCGGCGCAGGCCCTGCTCGAGGGCGTCTTCGTCCCAGCCGTCGTCGCTCGTGACGCCGACCGGAACCAGCCGGGCGCCTGCAACCCGCAGCGCGTCGAAGGCGTGCGGATAGCTCGGCGACTCGACGAGGGCGCTGTCGCCGCGATCGAGCAACACCCGGGCGAGCAGCGCGATCGCGTGCTGCGCGCCGATCGTGATCATGACCTGCTCGGCGTCGGTGGGCAGGCCCCGCGCGGCATAGCGGTCGGCGACCGCCTGGCGCAGCCGGGGCAGCCCGATCGGGTCGAAACCGGTGTCGGCAAGGTAGGCAGGGAGCGCCTGGGCGGCCCGCACCGCGGCATCCGCCAGCAGGGGGCTCGCCGGCAGGGCCGCCTTGCTGAAGTCGAGGAACCCGGCGCTCGGCTCGTGGATCGGCACGGGCGCGCGGCCGGGCAGCCGGGCGATGCTGCCGGATCCGCGCACGCTCGAGAGGTAGCCGGCCTCGCGCAGCTCGGCGTAGCTCGCGCTGACGGTCGTGCGGCTCACGCCGAGGTGCTGCGCGAGGTCGCGTTCGGCCGGGAGGCGGGCGCCGACGGGGATGCGTCCGTCGAGAATGAGCAGTCGGATGCGGTCGGCGAGGGCCGTGTAGGCGGGCGTGCTGCTGCGCCAATCCTGCAGGAGCGAGTCCAATATGCGGGCTGAGATGCTGGACATCAGGCCAGTGTACGAAGATTGGCCTCTTGAGAGAAGACCAATTGAGCGATTGGATGCTTTCATGTCGTTTGTTTTCGCCCGTCGTGTGACCCAGCTGGTGGTCGGTCTCTTTCTCTACGGCGTCGCGATCGCGATGATGATCCAGGCCGGCATCGGCGTCTCGCCGTGGGACGTGCTCTCACAGGGGGTGTCGTTGCGCACCGGCATCCCGTTCGGCTGGGTGACGGTGATCATCGGCGCGATCGTGCTGCTGCTGTGGATCCCGATCCGGCAGAAGCCGGGAATCGGCACCATCCTCAATGTGCTGCTCATCGGGCCGGCCGCCGAGGTCGGCCTGGCAGTGCTGCCGCTCGCGACCGAGCTCTGGAGCCAGATTCTGCTGTTCGCCGGCGGCCTCGCGCTCCTCGCGATCGCCACCGGGCTCTACATCGGCGCCAGGTTCGGCCCGGGCCCGCGCGACGGCCTGATGACGGGCATCCACGACCGCTGGGGCGTGCGGTTCTGGATCGTGCGCACTGCGATCGAGGTGACCGTGCTGTCGATCGGATGGCTGCTCGGCGGAACGGTCGGCGTCGGCACGGTCGCGTTCGCGCTGCTGATCGGGCCGATGGTCAATGTGACGCTGCCGCTGCTGCGGGTGCCAGAGGTGGCACCCGCGACCGTCCTCGTCGTTGAAGGGAGGTGATCGGTGTGTACGTCGTTCTCGTTCCGGCGGTGACACTCGCCCTGTGGGTGCTCATCGCGACGATCGAGCTCATCCGGCGCGACGGCTATGGGCCGCGCCCAACGCTGCCCGGATACGACTCCCGGCGCGACTGGGTGCAGTACAGGCTGTAGGTCGCGGCGCCACGGCGCCCGCGGCTTTCACCATTCAGGAGTGCCGGGCCGGCGAGCCCTTTCATCATTCAGGAGTGCCGGGCCGGCGAGCCCTTTCATCATTCAGGAGTGGGGAGCCGGAATGGACGAACGGATGCCGGTATTGCAGCATCCGACGGCATCCGCCGCACCATTTCGGCGCGAAACGCATCTTTCTCGCGCCCGGCCCACTCACGGCACCACATCACTCCTGAATGATGAAAGCGGCCGGCGCCCGAAACCTCGGGTCAACCAGCCGCCCACACCTCCAACTCCTGAATAATGAAAGTCAGCCCTTCTCGGCCCCCTCCGTCGTGTTCATCAGCCGCTTCTGGAAGATGAAGAACACGACCGCAACCGGAATGGTCATGAGCATCGCCGAGGCGAGCACGATCGGGAACTGGTTGCCCGAGCCGAGCTGCCCCGACACGAGCGACGCGACACCGGTCGTCAGCGTGTTCAGGTCCGGATCGGACCGCGACACGATGAAGTGCGAGAACTCGTTCCACGAGCCCTGGAAGCTCAGGATCACGAGCGTCACGACCGCGGGCCGGGCCATCGGGAGCACGATCGTCCAGAAAGTGCGGAACACGCCGGCCCCGTCGATGCGGGCGGCCTCCTCCACGCTGATCGGGATCGACTCGAAGAACTGCCTCATGATGAAGATGCCGGCCGCGTCGATGAGGAGCGGGATGATCATTCCACCATAGCTGTCGTACAGGCCGAGCTCCTTGAGGATCAGGAAGCGCGGAATCAGCAACACCACGCCCGGAACCGCCATGACGGCGATGAGCGCGGCGAAGATGAAGTTGCGACCGCGGAACTGCAGCCGCGAGAGCGCGTACCCGGCGAGCGAGTCGAAGAACACCCGCCCGAGGGTGACGATGATGGTGATCATCGTCGAGTTGGCCGCCCAGCGCGGTAGTGGCACGTCGGTGAAGAGCCGTTCGTAGGCGGCGAACGACCAGGTCTCGGGGATCAGGGCGAGCGGGTTGGCCGTGGAATCGGCATCCGTCTTGAAGCTCCCCGCGACCGAGATGAGGAACGGGTAGATGTAGACGAGCGCGAGCAGGATGAGCAGCAGATAGCTCGCGAAAATCGACGAGCGCATCTTGCGCGAGAGCCCCTTCCGGCGCGGCGGGGTCGATCCGGCCGGGCGTGGGTCCGGTTCGGACTGGATCGCGGCCTGCGTGAGAGTCGTCATCGGATGCCCGCCTGTCTGGTGTCGGTGTTCGAGGAGGCGTTCTTCGCGCTGGCCCGCGCCGCGCCGACATGCAACTCGGCGGCGGCCTTCGTGGCATTGGTCTCGGCCCGCTTGCCGACGTCGCGGTCGCGCAGGATGAAGCGCTGCAGCAGCGTGAGCGCCACGATGATCGCGAACAGGATGAACGAGATCGCCGCTCCCTGACCCCACTTCAGATCGTTGAACGACGTGGAGAAAGCCAGGAATGCGGGGGTCAGCAGCGTCTTCGCCGGAGCGCCGTTGCCGCCGGTCAGATACACCTGGTCGAAGACCTGCCAGGTGCCGATCAACCCGAGCGTCAGCACGGTGAACAGGGTCGGCTTCAGCATCGGCAGCGTCACCGAGAAGAACTTGCGGAAGGGTCCGGAGCCGTCCATCAGCGCCGCCTCGTCGATCTCGGCGCCGATGTTCTGCAGCGCCGCGAGGAACAGCAGCATGAAGGTACCGGAGGTCGTGAACACGGCGAGCGCGATCAGCGCGCACATCGCGACCGATGGCCCGGCCACCCACTGCCACCAGCTGATTCCGAGCGGGCCCTGCACGTCGAGGAAGGCGGGCGCCGAGTTGACCCCGAACACGCCGAGGATGTTGTGGATGACCCCGCTCGGGTCTTTGAACCAGTTGGGCCCGTTGATGCCGAAGAAGGCGAGGATCGAGTTGACGACGCCCGACGCGGTAAAGAGGAACAGGAAGATCGTGGTGATCGCGATCGAGCTCGTGACACTCGGGAAGTAGAACGCGGTGCGGAAGAATCCGCGGCCGCGCAGCACGCGCCGGTTGACCTGCACGGCCAGGAACAGCGCCAGTGCTGTCTGGGCCGGCACGACGAAGATGACGTAGTAGAAGTTGTTGCGGATCGAGGTGCCGAAGTCGCTCTTGCTGAGCCCGTCGTCGACGAGTACCTTGGCGTAGTTCTCGGTGCCGATGAACTCGGAGTTGCCGAGCGGTGACCCGAGGCCATTCCAGTTGCTGAAGCTCACGTAGAGCGCCAGGAAGATCGGCGCCACCAGGAAGACCCCGATGATGATGACAGCCGGAGCGACGAACAGGTACCCGTACTTCGCTTCACCGGCACGCATGCCCTTGCTCATGATTCCTCTTTCGATGAGGGGCCGGGCGGCGGATGCTGCGCCGCCCGGCCGGTGTGTGGTGGGGAACCTACTGGGCGTTCGCTTCGTCCAGCGCGGCCTGAAGGCTCGTCTGGAACGACTCGAGGATGCCCTGGGCGTCGCCGCCGATGAGCGTCTCGAGCTGCGAGTTGAAGTCGGCGATCGCCGACGTGGATCCGGCGAAGTTGACCGGGCTCACGGCGTACTCGGCGCTCGCGACGAACGACGCGTTCTCCGGGTAGCTCTCGGCGTAGAGAGCTGCAGCCGACTCCGTCGAGGGCAGAACGCCGAAGGCATCCGCCGCGGCCATCTGCTGCTCGTCCGAGGTCAGGAACTCGACGAGCGAGGTCGCGGCCTCGGCGGTGTCGGAGCCCTGCGGGATGCCCCAGCAGTTGCTGAACGTGTAGGTCGACTGACCCTCGGGGCCGGCCGGCAGTTCATAGGCGGCGTAGTTGGTGTCGGGGAAGTCGTTCTTGATTCCCTTGATCCACGGTCCCTCGATCACCATGGCGGCGGCACCCTTGCCGAGAGCCTCGCCCGACCATCCGGAGTCGATCTCGGACGGGGTCTTGTAGACGCCAGCGTCGTGGAGCTTCTGGATGTACTCGAGGCCCGCGAGGTTCTCTGCACTGTCGGCCTCGACGGTTTCGCCATCATCGCTGATGAGCTGCCCACCGGCCTGGTTCATGAATGCGCCGGCCCTGGCGTATTCGAGGCCGAACGAGAGTCCGACCTGGCTGTCGGTCGTGAGCGTCGTCGCGACGGCCTCGAGGGTGTCCCAATCGGTGGGGATGTCGGCCTCGGTGAGTCCGGCCGCGGCCCACGCGTCGGTATTGACAATGAGGCCGAGGGTCGAGAAGTCCTTCGGGGCGCAGGTGAAGGTGTCGTCGTAGGTGAACGTGTCGACGAGGCCGCTGTAGAAGTCGCCGGAATTGGCGAGGTCGGCCGCGTACGGCTGGAGGTACCCGTTGCTCGCATAGGTCGCGAACTGGTCCCAGCCCATGTAGAAGAGGTCGGGGGCGCTGTCGCCGGCGAAGCCCTGGCTGAGCTGCTGGTTGAGGTCGTTCGCGACGATGACCTCGACGGTCGCGTCGTTCTCCGCCGCCCAGGCGTTCGCCGCCTCGGTGACCGCCTGCGTCTCGGCGTCACCGCTCGAGCCGATCAGGATGCTGAGCTCCTGGCCCTCGGCGCTGTCGCCGCCGGAGCCGGCCGCGCATCCCCCGAGGGTTGCGGTGAGGCCGATCGCAAGGGCCGCTGCGCCCAGTGCTTTCTTGTTCATGATGTTTCCTTTCGGTGATGATTGCGAACAGCGGGAGCTGTCCTCTCGGTGGTGGTGCCATAGAGCGGCAAGTGGTTGGGCGTGCGGAGCACGAGCGCCGGCGCGATGAGCCGGTGGGACGGGCCGGCATCCGTCCCGCGCGAAACGATGCTGTTGCCCTCGCTGCCGAGCAGCAGCTCGAGCGTCGCGACGGCGACACGGTCGAGCACCTGGTCGACGCTGGAGAGGCCGACGGCCTCGGCGACAGGCGTGTTGTCGAACCCGATGATCGGCAGGTCGGTGAGGCCGGCGGATGATGCGGCGATGAGCGCGCCGAGCGCGAGGGTGTCGCTCGCGCAGACGAGCGCATCCGGAACCCGGCCCGCGCGCAGCATGTCGGCGACGGTCTCGGTCGCCTCGGACACGCCGTCATAGGATTCGACGCTCAGTGCGACGAGTTCGGCGTCGCTCGCGCCGACGCGCTCCCGCATCGCCTCCTCCCAGCCGGCCCGACGGTCGTCGCCCGTGCCGGAGGGTCGCGGCCAGCCGACCCAGCCCACGCGCGTCGCGCCGTCGTCGATGAGCCGCGCGGTGGCATCCTTGACGCCCTCGCGTCCGTCAATGTCGACCCAGAGGTGCTTCGGGTCGTCCATGTCGTCGATGCCCCAGGGGCGGCCGAAGGTCACGAAGGGCACGTCGTTCTCGATGAGCCAGGCGGTGCGCGGGTCGCCGTGGAAGGTCGCCGTCAGCACGAACGCGTCGACATCCGCCCCCTCGTGCAGAGAGCGGATCTGCTCGATCTCGTCCTGCGGGCTCGCCGCCGTGAACAGCAGCACGCGCATCGAGCGGGCATCCGCCTGCTCGGTGAGGGCGTGCACGAAGCGGTCGAGCACGGCACCGGAGATGCCGTTGCGGACGGGGTCGAGGCGCACGCCGATCGTCGAGGACTTCTGCTGCCGCAGGCGGCGCGCCGAGAGATTGGGCCGGTAGCCGAGCTGGGCGATGGCCGCCTGAACCCGGTCGCGGGTGGCGGGCTTCACGATCGACGGGGTGTTGATGACATTCGACACGGTCTGCCGCGACACGTTCGCCTCGCGGGCGACGTCTTCTACCGTTGGCTGGGCCATGCGGCCTCCTTTGGCCTCAACAACACTGGTGGGTTGGATCGTTCAAGTTTTGGGCCGAGCAAACTGGGCGAATGCCCGATTCCCGATGATCCAAAAAATTTGATCGATCAAATTCTGAGTGTTACGTTACCTCAGAGGACGCAAAAGTCAATCGCGAGTTGCTGGCGAATATTCTCCGTCCCCCAGAAGACCTCCGTTCACGCCAATCAATGAGGAGTCGTGACAGTCCATGTCCAACCCCGTGCAATCCGTAACCCTGCCGTCGCCCGAGGCAACCGAGCCCGGGTGCGCCGAACACTCCCTCCAGCCGCTCATCCACGCCGAGACCCTCGTGCTGCGGGCGCCGACCCAGGCGTGGTCGGCGGCCGACGGCTCGATGGGATCCGCGAGCATCCACGGAATCTTCTTCTCCGACATGCGCCTCGTCAACCGCGCCGTCCTGCGGATCGGCGGCCAGGCCGGCGAGGTCATCGCGACGAGCTCGAACGGCGCGTCATCCGTCACCTTCGTAGCCCTCCAGCGCCACCTCGACGACCGGATGCCGGACCCGCGCGTTCGCTCGCTGCTCACGCGCACCGCGACGACGGCGGGCATCCGCGAGGACCTGCGACTCGAGTCGAACCTGGGCACCGAGATCAACACGACGGTCGAGCTCGTGCTGTCACTGGACCTCGCCGACATGGACCATGTGAAGGGCGGGCACGGCGCGGCCGACCCCGCCCCGCTCGCGAACGTCGACGGCACCGGCATCCGCTGGTCGAACGACTCGATCAGCGCCTCGATCGATGCCCCGGCGGCCACCATCACGGTGCTCGGCTCGGGCGAGGTCCGACTGCTGTGGCAGGTCACCGTTCCCCCGTTCGGCTCGGCCACCGTCGGCTGGAACCTCTCCGCGGTCGACTCGCGGGCGATCGTGCACGGCGTCGAGGGGCCGGCCGCCTGGAGCATCCCCACCGTGGACGCCGCCGACGACCGTCTCGGCCGCTGGCTTGCCGTCGCCCTCGACGACCTCGCCGCCCTGCGCCTCAGCCCCGCGAGCCACCCCGACCGGGTCTTCCTTGCCGCGGGCGCCCCCTGGTTCTTCACTCTCTTCGGCCGCGACTCGATCTGGGCCGCGCGGATGATGCTGCCGCTCGGCACCGAGCTCGCCGCCGACACTCTGCGCGTGCTCGCCAACCTGCAGGGCACCACCTCGGTGCCCGACACCGCCGAGCAGCCGGGCAAGATCATGCACGAGATGCGCCGCGACGGCCTCTCGATGCCCGGCGAGGGACTCCACCTGCCGCCGCTCTACTACGGCACCGTCGATGCGACTCCGCTCTGGGTCTGCCTGCTGCACGACGCCTGGCGCTGGGGCATGCCGGAGGAACAGGTGCGCGAGCTGCTGCCGAACGTCGTTGCCGCGCTCGAGTGGATGCGGGACTTCGGCGACGCCGACGGCGACGGCCTGCTCGAATACGTCGACGAGACCGGGCACGGCCTCGCCAACCAGGGCTGGAAGGACTCCGGCGACTCCGTGCAGTGGCGCGACGGCACCCTCGCCGACGGTCCGATCGCACTGTGCGAGGTGCAGGCCTACGCCTTCGAGGCCGCGACGCACGGCGCCGACCTGCTCGACCATTTCGGGGTCGACGGTGGCGACGCCTGGCGGGACTGGGCATCCGTGTTGCGCACCCGGTTCAACGAGGAGTTCTGGATCGACTCCCCCGCCGGCGCCTACCCGGCGATCGCTCTCGACGCCGCGAAGCGCCCCGTCGACACCGTAACGAGCAACCTCGGACACCTGCTCGGCACCGGGCTGCTCGACGCGGCCCAGGCGCGGCGGATCGCCGACCACCTCGTCTCGCCCGAGATGAGCAGCGGCTACGGCCTGCGCACGATGAGCACCGACTCGGCCGGATACTGGCCGCTCAGCTACCACGGCGGCAGCGTGTGGACCCATGACACCGCCATCGCGATCGCCGGCCTTGCCCGTGAGGGCTTCGCGGCCGAAGCCGGCGTGCTCGTCTCGGGGCTGCTCGCCGCGGCATCCGGATTCGATTTCCGTCTCCCCGAACTGCACTCGGGCGACCCCGCTGCACTGTTCTCCACGCCGGTGCCGTACCCGGCGGCGTGCCGCCCGCAGGCGTGGTCGGCCGCGTCGTCGGTGTCGATCCTGTCGAGCGTGCTCGGGCTCGCGCCGGATGCCGTGGCCGGGGTGCTCGGGGTGTCGCCGGCGGCGACGGCCCTCGCGCCGCTGAGCGTGACGGGTCTGCGGTTCGCGGGCGCACCGGTGTCGATCGCGGTCAACGCCGACGGTGAGGTCTCGGGGGCGTCGGGCGCGACCATCGAGGTGCGCTGAGCCGGCACCTCGATCACAGGCTGCCCCCGACGAGCGCCCGGTCGCTTTCATTATTCAGGAGTGGTGGGCGGGGCGGCGGGCGGATGCTGGGACATCGAGCATCCGACCGCTTGCGCCGCACCATTCTTGCGAGAAACGCAGCATTCTTGCGTCCGGTTGGCCCCGGCAGCATTTCACTCCTGAATAATGAAAGCTGTCAGAGGTTGCTGAGGGTCGCGACCACCTGACGCGCGATCGTGCGCCCGGCCCGGTTCGCACCGACCGTGGATCCCTGCGGCCCGTAGCCCGCGAAAAAGACGCGGGCGTCCTTCCAGGCCGAGCTGTTGCCAACCTGAATGCCGCCGGCCTTCTCGCGCAGCTTGAGCGGAGCGAGGTGGCGCAGCTCCGGGCGGAAGCCGGTCGACCAGATGATCGCGTCGGCTTTCTGGAAGCTGCCGTCGGCGAACCGCACGCCATCCGGCTCGATCGCGGTGAACAGTGGTCGGGCGACGAGCGTTCCCCGCTCGATGCCGGCCGCAATGCGCCGGGTCTTGGGCACACCGGTGCCGCTCACGATGCTCGGCAGCGCCCGGCCCTCGCGCGCGGCGAGGTCCTGCATCGCGACCGCGGAGACCCGAGCCTCGAGGTCGAAGTCGCCCTCGTCGAGAAACTCGATCTCGCGGCGACTGACCCATGCGAGCTGCCCGGCGACCCCCTCGAGCTCGAGCAGGAATCCGATCGCCGAGGTGCCGCCGCCGACCACGACGACGCTCTGCCCGGCAAACTCCGAGGCGGCCACGTAGTCGGTGGTGTGAACGTGGCGTCCCGCGAACGAGTTCAATCCCGGGTAGTACGGCACGAACGGCGAGCCCCACGTGCCGGTCGCATTGACGACGGTGTGTGTCGGCACATCCCGCTGCCCCGCAGGGCCGGCGATGCGAACGACAAGCTCGATCCCCCGGTTGAACACCGACCTGACCGCCGCCGGACGCTCCACCCGCAGCCCGAAGTGCTCCTCGTATGTGCGATAGTAGGTGGCCACGACGGCCTTCGCCGGGGCGTGGCGGTCTGCGTCATCGAAGCTCAGGCCGAGTTCCTTCATGCCGGGAAGGTCGTTGATGCGGTGTGCCGAACCAATCCGCAGGGCCTCCCACCGGTGCTGCCACGCACCGCCCGTTCCCGGCCCGCGATCGACGATGAGGAAGTCCTCGCCGGGGACCAGCCCGAGCTTCTGCAGGTAATAGGCGACCGAGAGTCCTGCCTGTCCTGCGCCGATGACGATGACGCCGGGATGGCTCGGGTCATAGGTCACGCGTTCACGCTACCGGTCGATGCCGCGCTCGCGAGAATTCCCATCGGACCAAGGGCGGATGCTCCAGTCCGACCCTGTGGACAGACGGCGCTGAGCGCTCGGCGCTTAGTGCTAAAGTTAGGGGTTAGTTCATAGCATTCCTGTTGGCCATTGCCCGACGCGTCCTTCCCGTGCGCGGGCTGGAATTGTAAGGGGGTCATCCATGGGACGCGGTCGCCAGAAGGCAAAGCACACCAAGGTCGCCCGGGAGCTGAAGTACTTCAGCCCAGACACCAACTATGGCGCGCTCCAGCGCGAGTTGACCCACTCGTCGCCCGAGCAGGATGAACTCATCGACAAGTGGGCGGATGTCGCAGCCGACCCCCAGGCGTTCGGCCCCAACGCCGATGACGACGACGACGAGACCGAAGATTCCTCCGAGGCGCAGAGCGCCTGAAGTTCCGGCGCTGAGCGCCTGACGGCTCGCCGATGGCGCACCGCCCCCGGGTCTCGAACAGCCGTCGCCAACTGCTGCCCGCGATCAACCGCCCGCGTGCATCCTCCGGTAGCTCGCCAGCGGCATTCCGCACGCCGCGGTGAAGCTGGCGTAGAACGTGCTGTGCGAGGGGAACCCCGACGCCCGCCCGACATCGGACACCGGGATGTCGCCGGTGACGAGCAGGCGTTGCGCCTCTCCCACCCGGTACTGCACAAGGTAGGCGTGGATCGAGAGTCCGACGACGCGCTTGAACAGCGCGGTGGCGTAGTGCGGGTGCACGTGCGCCACCTCGGCGACCTGCGCGACCCGCAGCGGCCGATGGAAGTTGTCGGCGATGTAGGCCGCCATGTCGCCCGCCCGCCGCACGGCGTCGTCGTCGGCCCCGGCAACGGCAGACGAGGCGCCACCCGGCGTCGGCCCGGCGCTCCCCTGCGGCTGGGCGACCAGCGCGAACCGGGAGAGGAACGCCTCCACCTCGAGCGCCGCCACGGATTCCGCGAACTCGGAGCCGCTCGCCAGGTCGTGCGTCCACGGCGCGAGCCGCCGCCCGCCGTCGGCCACCGTCCAGTCCGCGGGGGCGACTAGCACCTCGCCGCCGAGCAGCGCCCGCACCGCCGCGCGGGGCACCCGCCACGAGGTGAACCTGGCCAGCGGAATGGTGAGCCAGGTGATCGGCGCTTCGGCGCGCACCTCCACGAGCTGGTGCGGTGTCGCGCCCCAGAACGCGGAGACCCTTCCGGCCGGCACCTCGACCCGTCGCCCGCCCACCATGTAGGCGAGGTCCGACGCACTGAAGTTCACCTCGATGTCGTTGTGCTGGTGCGCGGTCGACATCCGCCCGGCACTCGCGCTCCAGCAGGAGAACCCAAACGAAGCACGGTCACCGAACATGAGTTGATTATTCCGGAAACGAACCGCGAAATTCGAGATGAATGCCGAATACCACGTCCGTATCGTGGGTGCATGATCACCACCAGCATCCGTCAGCTCACCCCGCACCACCTGACCGCCGAGCAGGTCGCGACCTTCGATGAGCAGGGCTACCTCGTGCTCAAGAGCCGCATTCCGGCCGATCTCCTGCTCCGCCTCCAGGATGCCGCGGCGCGCTGGATCGAGACCGGCCGCACCTCCGCCGCATCCGGGCACCCCGACCCCGACTACGTCTTCGCTCAGCGTTCCGGCGGCCGCGTGATGTTCCGCATTGACTACCTTCACGGCAAGAGCGAGCCCGCCTCCCTCGAGCTGCTCGGCAGCCCCGCCGTGCTCAGGATCGCGGAGAGTCTCGCCGGGGCGAATTTCGTGCCCACCTACGAATCCCTCGTCTTCAAGGACGAGGGCGACGGCGCCGCCATCGACTGGCACCAGGACGCCGTGCACCCCCGCAACCACCGCATCTTCAACGTCGATGTCTACCTCGACGCCGCGCGTCCCGGTGAGGGCTCGTTGCGCGTCGCCCCGGGGTCACACACCAGGCCCGTCGACGTCTGCCAGCTCGCCGAGGAGTACGGCTGGGACGCCCCCGGCGTCGTGCAGACCGAGCTCGAGCCCGGTGACGTGCTCGTGCACGACGTCATGGTGGTGCACGGGTCGGAGGCCGTGACCAACAATCGCCTGCGCCGCACGATCTACTACGAATTCCGTCCCGCGGAGCAGATCATTGCAGAGGGGCCGTGGAGCGCCGAGTGGGTCGACCAGCGGATGCGCCTGATTCCGCTCGCCCTCGCGGCGGATGCGCGCCGGCATCCGGGGGACGGCGGATTCGCCTGGAACCCCGACGACCGGTTCCGGCCCGAGGTCGGCGACGACGCGGAGGCCGAGCTGCGCATTGCGCACAGAGTGCACAGCAGAGGCTCCTACTGCAGCGCCGGCAGCGTGGCCTAGTGGCGCCGGTCAGGCGTTGAGAACGGCCGCGTTGCTCATCTCGACGAACGCCGGGATCGAGAAGATCCCGATGCTGAGCGCGATGATCAGGATCACCACCATCACCAGCCCGAGGAACAGTATCGCGCCGTTGATCCACACGCCCGCGAGGGCGAAGTTCCTGCCCTCCGGCTCACGCCGCAGGCCCATCACGCCGAGCACGAGTCCGACGATCGGCACCACGACGGTGAATCCGAAGAACAGCGACAGGATTCCGAGCACCGTGCTCGCGATGCTGAGCCCGCGCTCCGGCGCCTGGGAGAAGCCGTTTGACTGGTACGGGTTGGTGTCGTAGCCGCTACCGGGCTGCGGCGGCGGGGTGGGTGCATTCTGCGGATCGGTCATCTACACGAAACTAGACTCTGCGGCATCCGGGGGCCACCCCCGCATCCGGGGCGATCAGGCGTAGGCGCCGACGAGGCGAACGGCGCCGCCGTCGACACCCTTCGCGCCCTGCTCGAAACCGGTGAGGTCGCGCGCGGCGGTCTGGACGACGCCGAGCGTCCACGCCGGGATGCCGCCGTCGCGCAGCCGGTCGACGATGATTGCGGCCTTGTCGGCGCGCACGACCGCGATCATGCCGATGCCGAGGTTCCAGGTTCCCTCGGTGTCGGCGAGCGAGAGGCCGCCCCACCCGGCGAGCACGTGGAAGACGGGCTGAGGAGTCCAGCTGCTGCGCTCGAGCTCGACCCAGGAGCCCACCGGCAGCACGCGGGCGAGGTTCGCGGCGATGCCGCCCCCGGTGACGTGGCTGAGCGCGTGCACGCCGTCGCCCGTGACGGGGTCGTCGAGCAGCCGCAGCAGTGGTGCGGTGTAGAGCCGGGTCGGCTCGAGCAGCACCTCGCCGATGAGGCCGCCGAGGTCGTCGGAGTGGTCGGTGTAGCCGGCGTCCCGCCCGGCGAGGATGTGCCGCACGAGCGAATAGCCGTTGCTGTGCAGGCCGGATGATTCGAGCGCCACCACGACGTCGCCGTCGGTCACCCGGTGCGCACCGAGCAGGGCATCCGCCTCGACCGCGCCGACCGCGGCGCCCGCGACGTCGTAGTCGTCGGGGCCGAGCAGGCCCGGATGCTCGGCCGTCTCGCCGCCGACGAGGGCGGTGCCGGTCTCGGAGCATCCGCGCGCGATGCCGGCGACGATCGCCGCGATCCGCTCGGGGATGACCTTGCCGCAGGCGATGTAGTCGGTCATGAACAGGGGTTTCGCGCCGACGACGACGATGTCGTCGACGACCATGCCGACGAGGTCGAGTCCGATGGTGTCGTGCTTGTCGAGCGCCTGCGCGATTGCGACCTTGGTGCCGACCCCGTCGGTCGAGGTCGCGAGCAGCGGGCGCTCGAACGACTTCAGGAACGACACGTCGAAGAGGCCGGCAAAGCCGCCCACACCGCCGACGACTCCGGGCCCGTGCGTCGCGGAGACGGCCGACTTCATGAGCTCGACGGCGAGATCCCCGGCGGCGGTGTCCACGCCGGCGGCACTGTAACTGTTCGACATTCGCGGTTCCGTTCGTGAGCGTGAAAGACTGGGGTGCGCCGCGTTATTCAGCTGCGGTACAACTCTATGGTCTGGAGCACGCCCACGAATGTGCGGCATTGTCGGCATTGTTTCTTCGGAACCCGCCAACCAACTCGTCTACGAAAGCCTTCTCCTGCTGCAGCACCGCGGCCAGGACTCGACCGGCATCGCTACCGCCGACGGCCGAACCTTCCACATGGTGAAGGCAAAAGGCCAGGTGCGGGAGGCATTCCGCACGCGTGACATGCGTGCTCTGCCCGGCACCATGGGCCTCGGCCACGTGCGCTACGCGACCCGCGGTTCCGCCGCGAACGAGGAGGAGGCGCAGCCGTTCTACGTGAACGCGCCCTACGGCATCGTTCTCGTGCACAACGGCAACCTCACCAACACCCGCGAGCTCACCCAAGAGCTGTTCGATATCGACCGGCGCCACCTCAACACGACATCCGACACCGAACTGCTCGTCAATGTGCTCGCGCACGAGCTGCAGCAGCAGGTGTCCGGCGCCGACCTCGACCCCTCGCAGATCTTCGCGGCGGTCGAGCGAGTGCACGAGCGGGTCGAGGGCTCCTATGCCACGATCGCGCTCATTCCCGGACACGGCCTGCTCGCGTTCCGCGATCCGTTCGGCATCCGTCCGCTCGTTCTGGGCCGGCGCCCCAAGGGCATGGTCGGCTACGAGTGGGTCGTCGCATCCGAGTCGCTCGTGCTCGAGAGCGGCGGATACGAGATGGTTCGGGATGTCGCGCCCGGCGAGGCGATCTTCATCGCCCTCGATGGCGAGATGACCTCGAAGCAGTGCGCGGCGAACCCGCGGCTGATTCCGTGCTCGTTCGAGTACGTGTACCTCGCCCGCCCCGACTCGGTCATGAACGGCATCTCGGTCTACGAGGCGCGGCTTCGGCTCGGCGACAGCCTCGCCGACACGATCGCGAAGTACACCCCGCGCGGCGACATCGACGTCGTCATGCCCATTCCGGATTCGGCCAGGCCCGCGGCGATGCAGGTGGCCCGCAAGCTCGGGCTCGAGTACCGCGAGGGCTTCTACAAGAACCGCTACGTCGGCCGCACGTTCATCATGCCGGGGCAGGCGGAGCGCAAGAAGAGCGTGCGGCAGAAGCTCAACGCGATGGGCAGCGAGTTCCGCGGCAAGAACATCCTCATCGTCGACGACTCGATCGTGCGCGGGACGACCTCGAAGGAGATCGTCGAGATGGCGAGGCTCGCCGGGGCCAACAAGGTCACCTTCACGTCGGCGGCCCCGCCCGTGCGCTTTCCGCACGTCTACGGAATCAACATGCCCAGCCGGCACGAGCTCGTGGCGCACGGGAAGAAGATTCCCGACATCCGCACGGACCTCGGCGCGGACTACCTGATCTTTCAGGAGGTCGCGGACATGCAGGCGGCGATCATCGCCGGCTCGTCGGTCACCGAGCTCGAGATGAGCTGCTTCACGGGCGACTACGTCACTGGCTCGGTCTCGCCGGAGTACCTCAACTGGGTCGAGCGCAACCAGGCCAGCTAGCCGCTGGGGGCTGTCATTATTCAGGAGTAGTCGGCCCGGCGGGCTTTCATTATTCAGGAGTAACCAGCCCTGCGGGCTTTCATCATTCAGGAGTAACCAGCCCGGCGGGCTTTCATCATTCAGGACCCGGCGGGGCGGATGCTGCAAAATCGGCCGAACCGTCGGCGGCAGGCATCCGTTTGATCCGGTTTTTAGCCCTGGCTCAGGCGAATCTCCTGAATAATGACAGGCCGCCCAGCCTCAAACCCCTGAATAATGACAGGCCGCCCAGCCTCAAACTCCTGAATAATGAAAGCTGAAGGTCAGTCTTCGAGGTCACCCTCGACGTCTTCCGGCGTCGGGTCGACGACAGTGCGCTCGGCGCCCATCGTCTTCGCGCGGCGCGTGGCAACCGTGTCGAGGGCGATCGCGACGAGCCCCCCGATCGCGGCGCCGGCCGAGACGCCGATGAGCGCGAAGTAGCCGAACAGCGCCGCGAATCCGACGAGGGGGTCGATCGGGAACGCCGCCGTGAGGATGTACGCGACGATCGCGCCCAGTCCTGCCCCGAGCAGGATGAAGCGCGGGTAACGCGGGGCGCGGCGCATGGTCACGCTGCCCTCGCTCGTCACACCGCCATTACTCGGCGAGCTGCCCGCGCTCGCCAAGCGGCCAGCGGGGTCGGATGCCGCGCCCTCCGGATCGGTGCCGGCCGGCGCGGTACTGCCGGCCTGTGGAGTGCTGCCCGCGGGGTCGGCGCCCTGGGGCTGTTGGTCGGTCATGCCCCTATTGTTGCCGACTCAGACGGGAGTTCGCTGCCACAGCACGGGGAGCTCGTCGGAGAGGTCCGCGCGCTGGCCGGAGGCGGAGACGTTGCCACGCTGCACAGCATCCGCCCATCCGATTCCGCCGGTCGCGAGCTGGAGCCAGGTCGCGGCATCCGTCTCGATGACGTTCGGAGGCGTGCCACGGGTGTGATTCGGACCCTCGACGCATTGCACCGCGCCGAACGGCGGAACCCGTACCTCGACTGTGCCTCCCGGCGCGTTCTCGGAGAGCACCTGCAGCAGGTACCGCACCGCGACAGCGGTCGTCTCCCGATCCGCCCCGGGCCGCAGCGCCTGCCGAACCGCCGCTTCGCCGACAAGTGCCACTATTTTCGCTCTGCCCATGGTTCTACGGTAACAACCGCCCCGCTAACCTTGCAGGGTGAGAATCCTCGTTCTTGGCTCCGGTGCGCGTGAACACGCCATCATCACGGCACTGCTCGCGGAGAATGCGGGCCACGACATCACTGCGGCACCCGGCAACGCCGGCATCGCGCTCGATGTTCCGGTGATCCACCTCGACCCGACTAACGGTGCGGTCGTCGCCGGCTTCGCGCTGGACAACGACATCGAACTCGTCATCATCGGCCCGGAGGCACCACTCGTCGCCGGCGTCGCCGACACGCTGCGCAACCGCGGCATCGCCGTGTTCGGCCCTGGCAAGGCGGCCGCCCAGCTCGAAGGGAGCAAGACCTTCGCCAAGCGGATCATGGATGACGCCGGAGTTCCGACCGGCCGTGCGACGCGGTCGGGCACGCTCGAGGAGGCCATCGAGGCCATCGACGAGTACGGCGCCCCCTACGTCGTGAAGGCCGACGGGCTCGCGGCGGGCAAGGGCGTGCTCGTGACCGGTGAACGCAATGCCGCCATCGCGCACGCCGAGTACTGGCTGCGCCACGGGAGCGTGCTCGTCGAGGAGTTCCTCGCCGGCCAGGAGGTGTCGCTGTTCCTGCTCAGCGACGGCCACAGCGTGCTCCCGCTCTCCCCCGCGCAGGATTACAAGCGTCTCTTCGACGGAGACCTCGGCCCCAACACCGGCGGAATGGGTTCTTACTCGCCGCTCCCCTGGCTGCCGGAGGGCTTCGTCGACGAGGTCATCGACACGATCGCGATCCCCACCGTGCGCCAGCTCGCCGCGGAGCAGACGCCGTTCATCGGGCTGCTGTACTGCGGTCTCATCGTGACGGACCACGGCATCCGCGTCATAGAATTCAACGCCCGATTCGGCGACCCCGAGACGCAGGCGGTGCTGCCGCGTCTCATCACCCCGCTCAGCGGCCTGCTGTTTGCCGCATCGACCGGCGGCCTCGGCTCGCTGCCGCGCCCGCGGTTCACGGCCGATGTCGCCGTCACGGTCGTGCTCGCGAGCGAGGGATACCCGGAGACCCCGATCACCGGGCGGGTCATCACCGGACTCGACGAGGCCCTCGCGATGCCCGGCATCACGATCACCCACGCCGCCACCGCGGCCCTCGACAACACCGGCCTCGTCGCGACCGGCGGCCGCGTGCTCAGCGTCGTCGCCGTCGCCCCGAGCTTTACCGAGGCGAGGGCGCGCGCGTATCGGGCGCTCGAGGTCATCAAGCTCGAAGGCGGGCAGTACCGCACCGACATCGCGGCGCGCGTCGCAGAGTAGGGCGGGGACGGATGCTGGCGCCGGGCCTGGCAGCCTCGCCGGCAGTGGGCGGCCTCGCCGGCAGTGAATAATGGGGGGCGTGACCGACGCGACTGATCTCCCCGGCTGGACCCACGAATACTCCGGGAAGGTGCGCGACCTGTATTCGTCGCCCGACTACCCGGGACGGATGCTCGTGGTTGCGAGCGACCGGGTGAGCGCGTTCGACCACATCCTCGAGCCGGGCATCCCGGGCAAAGGCTCGCTGCTCACCCAGCTGAGCCTGTGGTGGTTCGCCCAACTCGACGGCATCCCAAACCACATTGTGGCCCCCGTCGCGGACAACCCGGAGGCGTCCGCCGGACTGCCCGAGTCGGTCGCCGGCCGGGCGATGCTGGCGAAAAGGCTCGAGATGTTCCCGATCGAGTGCGTTGTGCGCGGATACCTTGTGGGATCTGGATGGCTGGAGTACCAGCAGACCCAGAGCGTCTGCGGCGTTCCCCTCCCGGCCGGACTCGACAACGGCGACCGCCTGCCCGAGCCCATCTATACGCCCGCGTTCAAGGCGACGCTCGGCGACCACGACGAGAACATCACCTTCGAGCGCACCGTCGAACTCGTCGGCGAGGACGTTGCAACGGCGCTGCGGGAGAGGAGCCTGGAGATCTTCCGCCGGGCATCCGAGATCGCCGCCGGGCGCGGGATCATCCTCGCCGACACCAAGTTCGAGTTCGGCGCGGACCCCGAGACGGGCGAGATCACCCTCGGCGACGAGGTGCTCACGAGCGACAGCAGCCGGTTCTGGGATGCGGCGGCCTGGGAGTCTGGGGATAGGGGCGCCAGCTTCGACAAGCAGATCGTGCGCAACTGGCTCGCGGCGAACTGGGACCCCACCTCCGGCGAGGGCTCGCCCCCGCCGCCCCTGCCGCCGGAGATCGTGGCCCAGACCGCCGCGCGCTACCGCGAGCTGATCGAGCGGCTGACACGGCACTAGCCCAAGGCGCCGATCTCGGCCGGGTCAGCAGGTCGCGTGTGTCGACACTCCGCACGGGGTGCCTTCCACTCCTCCTCCACAGGGCCTGTTCCGGGAGGGTTGTTCACAGGCAATACCCCAGATCAAGGTGTTGTTTGGTGTCTGCGGGAATGTCGGTGGTGCCTGTCAGTATGTGGGTATGTGCAAGACAACCGACACCCTCATCGACAGCGCTGCTGCGTTCGCGGCCGTGTGGGCTGGTGCGCTCACCGGGTTCGGCGACCAGGTCGGCGTGCACCCCGCCACTGGCGCGCCCGATGCGACCACGGGCGCGTTCGGCGAAGCGGTCGTTGTGGCACCCGCCCAGCTCGATGTCGAGACCATGTCCGACGCGGGTCTGCTCCGGGCGCTCCGGTCGGGGTACACCCTGAAGCGGCAGGTTGATGCGCTGCTGGTGCGTGCCGCGGGGGAGCTCAGTGTGCGCTCCCGCCCCTCGCTGGGCCAGGGCGGG
>NZ_JBEPNA010000015.1:0-60930 GCF_040546025.1 Marisediminicola sp. UYEF4
CGACTCGATGACCAGCAGAAGCGGCGCCCGGGAACGATCATCCCGGACGCCGCTTCACCCTGCCCACTTGACAAAAGCAACTACATATCAGCTGTGGAAGGTTACGGTGCCAGGCCGAGTTGTTCGAGTATGCCCTGTTGGTCGCTGCTGCCCCAGCGCTCGGCAAGTTTTCCGTTCTTGAACCGGCTGATTTGCATGCCACGAACAGACATCTTTCTTCCGGTAGCGGAGCGGCCCATGAGTGGGCCTTGGTGGGTGCCGGTGAGGGTATACGCGAATGCGACGTCGGTGTCGTTTGCAACAAGGCGCTCGACTGCGATGTGCAGGTCGGGGAAGGCGACAATCATCTCGCCGAAAAACGCTTTGTAGCCCGCGGGGCCCGGGCCTTGCCCGGGGGCAGGGTCGTTGTCGACTGCGTCTTCGGCCACGAGATCGTCAAGAAGGTCTAGTTTTCCGCTGTTTACGGCGTCACCAAAATCTTGCTGCGCAGCGATATTTGCTTCTTGACTCATGTGTTTACCCTCTTTCTAGAGATTTATTGTGGATGGGTTTGTGTGGGCCACCGGGTGAACATGCCTCCGTAGACGTTTAACGTTGCGCCGAAGACGAAGGTGGACTCTTCGATGGCGCTACTTCGCCAGGAAGGCGAGAACGTGCCGGTTCCACTCGTCCTTGTGTGAGACGGTGAGTCCGTGCGGGGCGCCTTCGATTATTACGAGTTCGCTGCCGGAAATGGCCTCGTGAGTGCGCCTTCCACTGACCTCGAACGGCACGATGGTATCGGAGTCGCCGTGTATCACCAGCGTAGGCACAGTGATTTTTGTCAGATCGGCGCGGAAGTCTGTTGACGCGAACGCCGTTGTGCAGTCGAGCGTGCCCTTCGGCGACGCCATCTCGGCAATATCGAGGTTGTACGCAATCTGCTCCGGGCTGACCTTCGGCTTATTCACGAGCGAGGGCTTGCCAGCGGTGAAGAACATCTGAAGAAATTCGTGCAGGAATGCCGGGCGGTCTCCAGTTAGCCCGTCGTGAAACCACTGGGCCAGTTCGGTGTCGACACCTCCATCAGGGTTGTCATCCGATTTCCAAAGGTACGGCGGCACTGCACTGGCGAAGACAAGCTTCGCGATGCGTTCGGTGCCGTAGGTGCTGACGTACCGGGCGAGCTCGCCACCTCCCATCGAGAATCCGATGAGGATAGCGTCCTGGAGGTTCAGGGTGTCTAGAACAGCCTTCAGGTCGGCGGCCAACGTGTCGTAGTCGTACCCATTCCACGGCTGCGACGACTGGCCGAACCCGCGGCGATCGTACGTGATCACCCGGTAGCCGGCATCGACCAGCGCGGGTACCTGACTCTCCCATGACCTGCTACTGAGAGGCCAGCCGTGAATCAGGACGACGGGCTTGCCGGCGCCGACGTCTTCGAAGTGCAGTTCGACGTCACTATCGTTCTGGCCGGGGACGGTGATGAAGGGCATGTTCTCTCCTCGTAATCGGGATGGTTCGTTGGAGGTAACTGAGATTGTGGCTTCCAGGTAACCGAGGTTCGCTGGGAGAACGCTGAAATGATGGTCGCTGAGAGAAATCGGGTCATGAGTATTCGAAGACCTGAGCGCTTCGCGTAAGGGGCAATCTCGGAGTGTAAGTCGCCGCCCCCGCTCGACATACCTCAGCCCACGCACAGCGGCTGCTCCGGCCGGCATAATTTTAATGCTTTTACGTGGATCGTCAGCACCATACTCAGGGCTATGCCATGACTTTCTCATTCTTGAATATGTGTGTTCTTGCCTTCGTGGATGGTGGTTTCAGATGGTGGAAGCAACAGGGATCCTTCCCTCAACGCCGCCGACGGATGCAGGAGGCCCACCACTGTCATCTTCCGAACTCGGTACGGCGCAATCCCTGGGTGGCCAATTGAGCTAAGTCCGCGAGACTCCGCAGTGGCCTGAAAGTCTTGTATCCCATCTGTTTCGAGGCACTTCGGTTATGAGAGACTGCGACGCGGCAGAGCGCTTGAGAACCTCGCCGACGGATGTCGAGATCACCCTTTCGATTCCGTCTTCTATCTGAAGCGGCCAGAATGGGCTGCACCGAATGGGAGGCTCACATGGCCAAATATCTGATGCTCAAGCACTACCGGGGCGGACGTCCCTCGGTGAACTCTGTCGCGATGGATCAGCTCACCCCGGACGAGTGGGCCGCGCACGTGCAGTACATGCGTGACATGGAGGAGCGGCTCATCACGTCGGGCGAGATGGTCTCGTCGGATGGCCTCTCGATAGACGGCGCGTGGGTTCGCTTCGATGGCGAGGGGCGCCCGCCCGTTGTCGACGGTCCTTTCGCCGAGACGAAAGACCTCATCGCGGGTTGGATGATGGTCGAGGTCGACTCCTACGAACGGGCTGTGGAGCTCGCCTCCGAGCTGTCGGCTGCGCCATGGGCGGGTGGCACACCTCTGGGCGAGTGGCTGGAGGTGCGTGAGGTCATGAGCGCGCCACCGGCCGACCTGGGTTGACGCAGGTAGATGCGACGGTAATCCGCCGCGCGATCCCTGAGGTGGTCGGCATCCTCGTCCGGCGCGGGGCGGATTTCGCGTCGGCCGAGGATGCTGTTCAGGCCGCCCTCGTGCGCGCACTCGAGCGATCGGACTCGTAACGACGAACGGGGCTCCGCTCTCGCCGAGGAGGGAGCCCGCGGCCTCACTCACCGCGCGGTCGACGCCGCGGCCAGTACACCGCGGGGCACCGCCTCGAATTACTTCCCGACCCGGCCACGATCTCGTCTCCGCACTGGTTGACCGCATCGGGGAGCGACTCACACCCGATCCCGAGGTCGTTTTTTCGCGTGGCGCTCGGTCTCCCGACCGGGAGCTCTTCGCCGCCTACCTGCGCGACGTCGTGCGGCGACTCAGCGCTGACCCGCATGTGTCTCTCGCCCTATTTGAGCTGCGGCCAGCTGTGCAACTGACGGAGGCCTATGACACAGCGTCAGGCAGACTTACCGTCTGTTGGAAGCCATTGGCGCTCGATCAGTTGACGCGCTTAGCGGTGCGGTCGCAAAGCGGTAGCCATACTTCGGCGGGTTTCCACTCCCAGGCGATCTCTTGGCGGCGACCGTCTTCGCCAAATCGATAGGTGGCCCGCTCGTGCTCGCCCGACAGCGTCCAAGTATGACCGTCGACTGTCAGAGTGTAATCGCGTGCGAAGCCGTGATTCTCGATCGTTCGGGTGAAATAGCGGCCCGCTTCAGCGTCCCAGCCCATCAGACTAAGCGTGTCGAACGGACCGTTCGCGCGCTCATCTTGCACGATGAAGTAGTTGCCCGAATGCCACCGGGCGCAGTGGATGCTGTTCCACGGACTTGCTCCCGCGTGCGGGTTATCCAGCGACTGCTCGTCACCACCATACGAGGTGCCCTCGGCATGCCAGTCACCCAGAAAAACTGCCAACTCTTCATGCTCAGCCATGATTCAACACTACGTTCGGGAGCCAAACCGGGCAATCATCTGAGGTGTCCGGTTACGGATCGCCCGACCGAGTGTCGGCGGTTCAGGCGTCAGCGTACCCGTGGAGCCGTCCCCTTGCGGGAGCGAAGACCTTCTTGGATAACTCCGTAGGCGCGGAGCACGGAGGCTGTTGCGAATCGGTCATAGTGTGATCGGTGGCGGAGGGCTCGTGGAGTATTCGATGATCGAATATCCCCGTCCGCGGAGTCGGCGGCGCTCCTAAGACAAGTGGTTCAGCATCCGGTCGCGGGTTCCTCGGCTGTGGGATAGGACCAGAGACGCTGCTGATCCACATGGACGAGCGGGCGGGAGGGACTGCGCTCGCGAGCGCGGTCCCTCCCTCACGCGTCGCTCAGTCCCCATTGACGCGAATGCTACAAACCCAGATGGCTCCCTCGAAAGGATTCCCGTGCACGGGTTGCTCCGCACCGTCAACACCGACTGCCCACTCATCGGTGGTGCCTTCACGATTGACGGCGTCCAAGTCTGATAGCCGAAGAGAGCAAGTGACCATTGCGGCCTGAAGCCGCCACACGAGACGGCCACCAGCTGATGTCGCCTACCGCGAATGAGCAGGACAGGCGCCAGGGACTGTTGGACGAGTAGGTGACAGTTTGTAGTCACGCCGCCAGTGCGGCGGTCGTGTTCATGATGACCTCGAATTCGACCGGGGTCAAACGACCCAGAGCTGCCTGCCGGCGCCGCCGGTGGTAGGTCCGTTCGATCCAGGTCACGATCGCGATACGCAGCTGCTCGCGGGTGGCCCAGGATCTGCGATCGAGGACGTTCTTCTGCAGCAGTGCGAAGAAGCTCTCCATGGCCGCGTTGTCACCGCGCGAGGCCACCCGCCCCATCGACCCGACCAAGCGGTGACGGGTCAGAGCGCGGAGGAACTTCCGGCTTCGAAATTGGCTTGACTGCCTCGGTCGCTGTGGACCACGCAACCGGCGACGTCGCCACGCATCGCGACGGCGTTCTCGAGCGCCCGGACTGCCAGGCTCGACTTCATCCTGGAGTCGATGGAGTAGCCGACGATCTTGTTGGCGAACACGTCCTTGACGGCGCAGAGGTAGAGCTTGCCTTCCGTCGCTTGTGTTCCGTGATGTCGGTCAGCCAGAGCTGGTTCGGGCCATCGGCGGTGAACTCGTGCCGGATCCGCCCGTCCTCGTCTGTGACAGTGCACAGATCGGCGTGGACTGGCGGGCCAGGTTTTTTGCCGCTCTTGCCTCGCTTCTTCCCGAACGCGCTCCACCAGCCGTTGTCCGATGCGATCCGCCACGCGGTTCGATCCGACATCGCCTGCCCGGCGTCTCGGGCCTCGTCGGCCAGGAGTCGGTGCCCGAACTCGGGGTCATCCTTGTGCGTGTCGAACAACGCGTTCGCGCGATAGGCCTCCACCACCTCGCTGGGCGTAATGGGGTCAGCCAGCCATCGGTAGTAGGGCTGACGGGAGAGCTTGAGAACCCGGCACGTCACCGCGACAGGGATCCTGTCAGCAGCGAGCTCCTTCACGAGCGGGTAGAACCTTTTCCCGGCAGGTTCGCCTGCGACAGATACGCCGCAGCCCGCCGGAGGACCTCGTTCTCCTGCTCGAGGAGCCGGATCCGCTTGCGCGCCTCGCGCAGCTCGGCCGAATCGGTGCGGGACTGGCCGGGTTTGGCTCCGTCGTCGACCGCGGCGCGCTGCAACCACTTCTGCAGCGTCATCGGGTGAACGCCGAAGTCTTTCGCGATCTGCTCGATCGTCACACCGGGCTCGCGGTTCCTCGCGGCGCGCACCACGTCGTCACGGAACTCGCTCGGGTAAGGCTTGGGCATAGCAATATCCTTCCAGGCCGCCCTCCCGGGCAAGCCAGATCAGATGTCACCTATCCGTGCAGCAGTCCCCATCGACTGGTTGCAGCAACAGGCCGAAATGGACTGAGATGCACCCTTGCGCCCACCCGGGCACGGGCGGGACTGACCGGCGCATACGAGCTCGCGGATAAGACCGGTGCAGGAAGTTAGGGCATCATCAACGATGCTGGCATCCTCTGACAAGTCGACACTGACTTCATCGTTCTCTGTATCCTTACTCGGACCAACAACCCGCATGCGGAAGGTAACAACGAAGTGATAGCCGAGACCACGCGACTGCTCGTATCCGAACTCGCATGACCGCCGAGAAACCGCGACCCGCACGCACTTTCCAATTGGTGCTCGCTTGGGCGGTCGGAGTGATTGGAACCATCACCACAGCCATTTCCTTGATCCCTGCGGTGGCCGTCATCGCCTCAGTAAGTAGCGTATCTTCCCTTGGATTCGCCGCCGTCCTACTGGCCGTGTCCGTGATGTATCTCTCCGTCCCCATCCTCATCGCGTTGGCCATCGCGAATACCGGCCGCCGATGGTGGCTCTGGCTGACCATCTCACTAGCGGTCATCGTCTTGCTCCTAATCGCCCGCTTCGCAGTGGGTTCGCTCGGTGTCTACTGGATTAGGTTTTGAGCCGCGGCAAGCCGTATGCCGGTGCGACGACACCAAGACGCCGCCCGCCCGCCCAATGATGTTGCTCGGCATTGTCGGGGTCGCGCTGGGCGGGATCACCCCGGCATTACTGTTCAGTCCGTCACGGTGACCGCCGACACCGCAAGGGGAACGGTCGGCGCGACAGGGTCCGGACCGCTCGGTGATCAATGACAGCCAATATGTGTGGCGCCACATCGGTGTCTACTCCAGAACCCTATTGAACTCGTTTTTGAGCCAATCCGTGTGGCCTTACCGCCAGGACGACCTCTTCGCCAAAGCTAAAATAGTTGCTTGATATGAGTCGTTATCGAAGAGGGACGTCCGGTGGGACGGCATGTAGACAACCCATGGAACGGTTGTTGACGACGACCCGAAACGGCCGGCCCCGTTTCGGGTCGGCGCCAACAAAAGCAGGTTTTCAAGGCGAAGGTCCTTTTCGTGCCTAGCAGTGAGTTGGTGGTATGCGCCGCGACATGTTCATGTATTCGCTGCTCACTCAGTGAGAGTGACCTTACCGATCCTTGCTCGCGTCGGGCTAGTGAGGTTACTCCGATCAATCAGTGTCAGTCGGGCGCTCATATGGACGGCTGCACTTCTGGGCGCTGGCTCGACAACTCGGGGGAGCGCGCCATGTACGCCCAGAAAGCAGTAGCGCACGGCGGGTCCCGAGCGGTCCTGGAACATCAGATCACGACGCGCGCTCATACCCGCCTTGCGGCCGCGCCAACTAACTTCGACCAAACGCTCGCGCACTCGGATTCCGAGCTCGTCAACGAGGCCACGCTGGGCCGGTAGGTGGCCGCGTTCGAGGCCCGTAGCAAGACCGGGCAGACCGGGGTCATGGACGACGGATGCTTCTTCAACGTTCGGACTGCAGGTTGCCGGCCAGGACTTCACGGCGGAGTTCGACTACGTGTGGGTATCGACGCTCAAGGGGAGCTACTCGAAATAGCCGACGGTCAGCTGTCGACGGCGAACGGTGCTAACCGTTCGCAAGGTGGTCGGCAGCTGACCCCCACGACTTGAGCGCCGCACGCACGTCCGCGCGCCGTTCTCCCGCGATCGCCGATTCGAGCGCCGCTTCGAGCACATCGGCGATGGCGACCCGGGCCCCCGTCTCGGCTGACCGTACTGCGGCCTCCACCATCGCGAGGCTGAAGAGGTTCGAGTGCACCTCGCCGGACGGCGCGTTCCCCGTGCGCAGGGATGCGATGAATTCTGCGAGGGCTCCCGCGATGACCTCCAGCCCCTCGGCATCCGATCCGACGGATAACGGAGCCAGTCCGTTGCCGTCGAATCCAGCTCCCAGCGGACTGTCCTCGCCGTTCCAGGTGGCGGTTCCGCCGGAGCCGCTCGCTCGCCAGGAGCCGTTCCAGGATGTCTCGAGCCCACCGCTGCACCAGCTGCCAGTGTAGGTGTAGCGCGCGCCGTCGGCGAACTCAAAGATCGCCGTCGTCGCGGCGTCGCCCGCGTACCAGCTCCACGGCGGGTTGAAGCTCTCGCAGTACACCGAGGTCGGGTTCGCGCCGAGCAGGTACCTGGCGACGTCGAAGGGGTGAATGGCCATGTCCACCAGGAGCGGGAACGGCATCTCGTCCCGGAATCCGCCGAACCGCGGTGCGACGAAGAAGTCTGTGGTGAGGATACCTACCCGCCCGATCGACTGGAGCAGCCGGCGGAACTCCTTTAGCGACCGGTAGTAGCGGCGCGACTGGCTCGTCATCAGCAGCTGCCCCGTCACCTCGGCAGCGGCGGCGAGCGACAGGGTCTGGGCGACGGTCGGGGCGATCGGCTTCTCGCTCAGCACTGGAAAGCCGAGGAAGAGCGCCTCGGTCGTGACCGGATGATGGGCGACCGGCACGGTCACGTTGATCACCGCGTGCGCGTCGACGAACGCCGCGACCTCGGTGACGCTCGTGCCGACGATCACGCCGCTGACGGCGAGTTCCGTCAGGGCAGCGTGCGCTAGGTCCACGTCGAGGTCGACAAGTCCGACGACGGTGACATCCGCGGTCGAGGCAAGAAGCTCGAGCCAGACTCGTCCCATCCCTCCGGCCCCCACCTGAATGACTCGCACCGTCGAGCAGGGGTCGGGAAGGGTCGCAAAGGCGCTCATTCGGACGGTCCGGCCTGGGGGCCCCCGTGGTCATCCGCGTTCTCGAAGTATTCGCCGCTGTAATACCTGTGGAGCTCGGGAAGCGCGCGCCGTGCGCGGTCGGTCGCCACCCACTCGACGCCGTTCGCGATTACGCGGCGCACGTCGGCGTGGTGGTAGACCGGGTACTCCTGGTCGCCCGGGCTGAAGAAAAAGATCCGCCCGTGACCGCGTCGCCAGGTGCATCCGCTGCGAAACACCTCCCCGCCGCTGAACGAACTCACAAACACAAGCTCATCCGGAGTGGGTATGTCGAAGAACTCTCCGTACATTTCCTGTTCCTCGATGATGATTGGGTGTGAAACCCCCTTCGCAATTTGGTGAGTCGGGTCGATCGTCCACACCAGCTCGCGGTCGACTTCTCCCCGCCAGCGTAATGAGCAGGTCGTTCCCATGAGCTTCTGGAAGATCTTCGAGAAGTGACCGGAGTGCAGCACGATGAGCCCCATGCCCGAGAGGACGTGGCGATGCACACGCTCCACCACCTCGTCGGACACCTCGTGGTGGGCGGTGTGCCCCCACCAGAGAAGCACGTCCGTTTCGGCGAGTACCTGTTCGGTGAGCCCGTGTTCCGGCTCGTCGAGGGTGGTGGTCGTGACGGATGCCGCGGCACCGAGGTGCTGTTCAATCCCGGCCCGGATCGCCTCGTGCATCCCCTCCGGGTATCGCTCGGCTACGCCGGGCTCGCGCTTCTCGTGCCGGTTTTCGCCCCAGACGAGGGCGCGGATGGGCGTGGCGCTGGGAGTCACTGGGCTGTCCTTCTGATGGGGTCGAGGCCGCGTCACTGTGGGAGAGTCACGGTGAGTTCTCCGGATCCGCGGCTGATGAGGGAGGTCGGTATCTCGATCTGTCGAGGCGGGCCGATCGGATCGTTGAGTCTCGACAGGACCAGGCGGGCGGCCTGGCGGCCGAGCTCCGCCGGATCGTAGGCGACGACGCTGATTCCGGCGGAATCGGCGAGCTCGAAGTCGTCGAATCCGACGAACGCGACTTTGTCGAACCTGTTGCCGAGGGCGTGGATCACGCCGGAGCTCGCCCGGTTGTTTCCGGCGATGATCGCGGTGGGAGGGTCTTCGAGTGCGAGCAGGTCGCGTACCGACTCCTCCGCGCTCGGCCCGTCGGCGTCTTCGAGACGTTCCCACCGCGACGTGTCGGTGACTCCGACCTCGAGGAGCGCTTGGCGGTAACCGAGGAGGCGCTGCTGGTGCGTGTACAGCTCGGCGGGGGAGCAGACGAAGCCGATCTTGCGATGCCCGGCGCGAGTGAGTGATCGCACGGCCTTCTGCATCCCCGTGAAGTTTTCGAGGACGACGGAGTCGGCGATCAGGTTGCGTGCGGGCCGGTCAATGCAGACGACGGGGGTGCCGAGCTGGCGCTCTCCCTCGAGGTAGGACTGGTCGGCGGCGATGGGAACCATGAGCAGCGCGCGGACGCGCTGCTTGAGGAGTGTCTCAACGACCCGCTCCTCGCTGGCCGGATCGTCGTCGGTCGATGCCAGGATCATCATGAGTCCGTGTTTTGCGAGTTCACGCTCGATGCCGGCGGCGACGAGAAAGTAGAACGGGTTCGTCAGGTCACCGATGACGAACGCGACGGTGTTGGTGACGCTTCCGTGGCGGAGATTGCGAGCGAGGTGATTCGGGCGGAATCTCAGCGTGCGCGCGGCGGAAAGCACGCGTTCCCTCGTCCCTTCGGCGACGTTGCCGCTCCCGAGGATCACGCGGGAGACGGTCTTGGGGCTCACCCCGGCGAGCCGCCCCACGTCCGCGAGCGTCGCCCTCGCCTGAGGGGTGCCGGGCGCGGCGAGTGCGCTCGCTTCCGTTTCCGTCTCGGTCATGGGGACACGGTAGCACCGCCGACGACGGAATGTCAGCGTAATCATTAGCGGCATCTGGATCATCCGCGTCGAGCAGCCCGAATATGCCCAGAAGCTTGGTAACTCGGGGTAACAGCGCGCCATAGGCACCGCCACCGAGATTTTTGAGCATGATGACAGCGTTGACATTTGCACTTGACCCGCCTCGCGATGTGGCATAGCGTCGCGTTCGACAGCGTGTGAGGTCATCCCCTCGACTGGAGAGCGATGACGCTGTTTCGTCAATGACGACCAACACCGAATCGGAGACCAAGAGATGGCAAAGAAGCACATCGCGGGAGCAATGGCAGCAGCGCTCCTACTAGCTGGCTGTTCCACGGGAGGAGGCGGGCCCGACAGCGGAGACCCCTCCGGTGACATCACCGTGCTCACCAACCGCACCGACCTCCTCGAGACAGACTTCAAGGACTACAAGGCGGCGTTCGAGAAGGAATACCCCGACGTCAACGTCGAGTTCGAGGCGATCACGGATTACGAGGGCGAAGTCACCACGCGCCTATCGACCGGCAGCTACGGCGACGTGCTCGGCATCCCCAACTCCGTCAGCCTCGACCAGCTTCCGCAATTCTTCGAGCCACTCGGTACCGTCGACGAGTTGAAAGCGAAGTACCGCTACGTGGACAAGGCGGCGTTCGACGGAACCGGATACGGAATGGCGACATTCGGTGGGGCAAACGGGCTGCTCTACAACAAGCGGGTCTGGGAGGAAGCGGGCGTCACCGAGCTGCCGACGAGCCCGGAGCAGTTCCTTGAGGACCTGCAGGCGATCAAGGACAACACCGACGCCATCCCGTACTACACCAACTACGCGGACGGATGGCCGCTGAGCCAGTGGCAGGGCAACCGCGCCATCACCGGCAACCCGGAGACGGTGAACGAGATGAACTTCGAGGATGCGCCGTGGTCCGAGGGCAACGAACAGTACGTCATCGACGGACTCCTCTTCGACATCGTCGCTGGCGGCCTCAGCGAGGACGACCCGCTCACCACCGCCTGGGAAGGCTCGAAGGGGCTCATCGCCACCGGCGAAGCCGCCACCGCCGCATTGGGTTCGTGGTCGATTGTGCAGTTCCAGCAGGCAGCTGAGGATGCCGGAGCCGATCCCGCCGACATCGGCTACATGCCGTTCCCGTACCAGGAGGACGGAACCTTCTTCTCGCAGACCGCGGGCGACTTCTCGAACGCGATCAACAAGAACTCCGACAACAAGGTCGCCGCCCGCGCCTGGATCGACTGGTTCGCCGAGGAGTCCGGTTTCGCGGAAAGCCAGGGAAGCATTCCGCCCACTGTCGACAGCGAGCTGCCGGACACCCTGGCGGGGTTCACGGAAGCCGGAGTCGAGCTCGTGGAGCTGACGCCGGCCCCGGCGGAGGAGGCGACCCTCAATTCCGACATCTACAACGAGGCTGAGATCGACCTCTTCGGCCAGATCTACCGCCAGAAGCTCGTCGACATCGCCCGCGGTGCCGCCGACGGCGACAAGAAGTCGTACTTCGAGGAGCTCAACACCCGCTGGGCGGAAGCCCGGGCCGAGGTCTCTTCTTAGCTTCTACGCAGCACTCGCACGATCAACAACGCCGTTGCAGGGGAACACCCCCGGAAGGACTGGCCTCATGTCCCAATTGACCGGTACGACCGGGGGTGTTCCCCCGACAGCGGCAGTGCCGCTCCGAAGCGAAGCGAAGCGACAATCCGCATCCCTGGGCTCGAGCAGGCTGCGGAGACGGATCACGCCCTACCTGTTCCTCATCATCCCCCTCGCGTTCCTCATCACCTTCACCTTCGTTCCGGCGGCGAACCTCATCTGGTACAGCGTCACCGACTGGGACGGCGTCGACCTTGAGAAGGAATTCGTCGGGCTCGAGAACTACATAGAGATCTTCACCGAGCCGGAGGTCTTCCGGGTCTTCTTCGTGAGCCTCTACTACATCGGGGCATCCTTCATCCAGATGGCACTCGCCCTGTACTTCGCGACAATCCTCAGCTTCAGCACCCGGTTCAGGAACCTCTTCAAGGGAATCCTCTTCTTCCCGTACCTGATCAACGGCGTCGCAATCGGGCTGGTGTTCCTCTACCTGTTCCAACCGGATGGCACGCTCGACAGCCTGCTGAAGGCGGTCGGCCTCGAGCAGGCGACCACGGCCTGGCTCGGCAATCCCGACGCGGTCAACCTGTCACTCGCGTCGACATCCATTTGGCGCTACACCGGCCTGAACTTCGTGCTCTTCCTCGGCGCCATCCAGTCAATCCCGTCCCAGCTCTATGAGGCGGCCGACCTGGACGGAGCCAGCAAGTGGCAGCAGTTCCGGTACATCATCGCGCCGGGCATCAAGCGGATCATCAGCCTGTCGTTCATCCTCGCGATCTCCGGAAGCCTTGCGGTTTTCGAGATCCCGTTCATCATGACGGGCGGCGCGAATGGAAGTGCCACCTTCGTGATCGAGACCATCAACCGCGCGTTCCTGTTCCGCCAGGTCGGCCTCGCTTCGGCAATGGCCGTCGTGTTGCTGCTGATCGTGCTCACCGTGACCTTCGTGCAACGAAAACTTGTTCCCGACGACGAGGTAAATCTCACATGACAACCACCGGTGCACGCCCAGATGCCCCGAGCACGCGGATGGCGCCGCCGAAGAGGCGGGAAACCCATGTCGTCCGCGGGCGAATCGCTGTCGTCCTCAAGTACGCGAGCCTCATCGTCGCGGCCGTTGTCACCCTGATCCCGCTCGCCGCCATCGTCATGACCTCGTTCAAGACGAGGCAGGAATACCTGACGAGCGGGCCTCTCGACGCTCCGGTCAACTGGTTCAACTTCGAGAACTTTGTCACCGCGTTCACCAGGGGCAACATGCTCCTCGGGTTTGGCAACACCGCGTTCGTGCTCATCGTCTCGCTCGCGGGCACGATCCTCATCGGTTCGATGACCGCGTATGCGATCGACCGGTTCGACTTCAGGTTCAAGAAGGTCGTCATCGCCCTCTTCCTGCTTGCGACCCTCGTTCCGGGCGTCACCACGCAGGTGGCCACGTTCCAGATCGTCATCGGCCTCGGGCTGTACAACTCCTACGCCGCGCCGATCGCCCTGTTCCTCGGCACCGACATCATCTCGATCTACATCTTCGTGCAGTTCATGCAGTCGATCCCGAAAGACGTGGACGAGGCCGCGATGCTCGACGGGGCCAACCGGTTCACGATCTACTGGCGCGTCATCCTGCCGCTGCTCAAGCCTGCCATCGCAACAGTGGTGATCATCAAGGGAATCGCGATCTACAACGAGTTCTACATTCCCTTCCTCTACATGCCGTCGGAGAAACTCGCGATGATCTCCACGGCGCTCTTCCGGTTCAAGGGACCGTTCGGCTCACAGTGGGAGGTCATCTCCGCCGGGGCCCTCATCGTCATCATTCCGACGGTCGTCATCTTCATCATCCTCCAGCGCTACATCTACAACGGCTTTACCCAAGGAGCAACAAAGTGAGTTCAACCACCACGAGTACCGTCCACCAGGCCAGGGGCGAGCGACAGCTACACGACGGTTGGCAGTTCGAGGCGGTGTTGGGGCCCGTCGCAGCGAATGTCGAAGGGCGCACGATCCCGGCGTCCGTGCCCGGCAGCGTGCACACCGACCTCCTGGCCGCCGGGCTCATCGTCGATCCGTATCTCGATGACAACGAGCGACTGGTGGCGTGGGTCGGCGCGTGCGACTGGCGCTACTCCACGTCGTTCGAGTGGAGCGAGAACGATGGCGCCGGCAGCGAGCACACCGACCTCGTCTTCGAGGGGATCGATACCGTCGCCCGCGTCGAGCTGAACAGCCAGCTCGTCGCCGAGACCAGGAACATGCACCGCACCCACCGGTTCGACGTGCGCTCGATGATGCGGGAGGGAACCAACGAGCTCACCGTGACCTTTGCGTCCCCCGTGAAGTACGCCGACCTTGCAAGCGTCGAGCAGGGCTATCGACCGCACGTCAACCACCACCCCTACAACTCCATCCGCAAGATGGCGTGCAACTTCGGCTGGGACTGGGGGCCGGATGTCCCCACCGTCGGACTCTGGCGTCCCGTCACGCTGCACAGCTGGACCTCGGCGCGGCTCGGCCCCGTCCGGCCGATCGCCACAGTGGAGGGATCCGATGGCCACAGCCGCGGAACGGTCGAAGTGAATGTCGACCTCGTCGGCTCGGCACCCGGCGCCGGCCGGCTGCTCGTGACGGTGGGCGAAGCCCAGGCCAGCCTGGACCTCGAGCAGGGCCAGACGACCGCCACAGTCGAGGTGGCCCTCGACGACGTGGAGCGCTGGTGGCCGCGCGGCCACGGCGAGCAGCCGCTGTACCAGGTCGACGTCGAACTCGAGCTCGACGGAACCATCGTCGACGCGTGGCAGGGAAGGATCGGTTTCCGCACCGTGCGAATCGACCACACCCCCGACTCCCATGGCACCCCGTTCGCGTTCATCGTCAACGACCGTCCCGTCTTCATCAAGGGGGCGAACTGGATCCCGGACGACGCGTTCGTGCACCGGGTGGACCGCCCCCGCTATGCAGCACGCATCGCGCAGGCGGAGCAGGCGAACATCAACCTGCTGCGGGTGTGGGGTGGCGGCATCTATGAGGCCGACGACTTCTACGAGCTGTGCGACGAGCGCGGCATCCTCACCTGGCAGGATTTCCTGTTCGCCTGCGCCGCGTACTCGGAGGATGAGCCCATGCGCTCGGAGGTTGAGGCCGAGGTGCGCGACAACGTCACTCGCCTCGTGCAGCACCCGAGCCTCGTGCTCTGGAACGGCAACAACGAGAACATCTGGGGCTACCAGGAGTGGGGATGGGAGAAGAGGCTCGGCGACAAGAGCTGGGGACTGGGCTACTACCTCCAGCTGCTGCCCGCCATCGTCGCCGAACTCGACCCGGAGCGGCCCTACACGCCCGGAAGCCCCTTCTCGCCGGAGAATTCCGATGACGGCGCGGACCAGCACCACCCCAACGACCCCGCGCACGGCTCGACGCACCTGTGGGAGCTCTGGAACCGGCAGGACTACCCGCACTACCGGGACTCCGACCCCCGGTTCGTCGGGGAGTTCGGCTGGCAGGGCCCGCCGACCTGGTCCACGATGACCCGGTCGATCTCGGACCGCCCCCTCACCCCGGAATCGCCCGGGATGCTCGTGCACCAGAAGGCGATGGACGGAAACGTCAAGCTCATCGACGGACTCATCGCGCACCTTCCGTTGCCCGATGACATGGCCGACTGGCACTGGGCGATGTCGCTCAACCAGGCGACCGCCGTCCAGGTCGGGATCGAGCACTTCCGCTCGCTGAGCCCAGTCTGCATGGGGGCGATCGTGTGGCAGTTGAATGACTGCTGGCCGGTCACGTCATGGGCGATGGTCGACGGCGACGGACACCCAAAGCCGCTCCTCTACTCCGTGAAGCACGCCTACGCCGACCGCCTGATCACCGTGCAACCGCGTGACGGCGGGCTGGTCGTGGCACTCGTGAACGACAGCGGCGAGGCCTGGTCCGGCGATCTCGTGATCGAGCGCCTCTCGTATGACGGACGACCGTTGGGCACAGTGTCGACGCCGATCGACCTGTCCGCTCGAGAGACCGGAACGGTCGAGGTACCCCTCGAACTCGGGGCCCCGGATGACCCGGCACGGGAACTGCTCGTGGCGACCCTGGGCGGGCGCCGCGCGCTGTGGTTCTTCGCCGAGTACCGCGACTCCGCGCTGGAGGCCGAGCAGCTCCGAACGGCCGTCAACCGCACCGACACCGGCTACGACGTCACCGTGACCGCCACGAATCTCGTCCGCGACATCGCGCTGCTCGTCGACAAGGTCGACGCGAACGCGCGGGTCGACGACCAGCTCGTGACGCTGCTCCCGGGGGAGAGCGTCACGTTCTCCGTGGCATCCGGATCCGATCTGGACGAGGCGGCGCTCGTGTCGCGCGACGTGCTGAGAAGCTCGAACCAGCTCATGATCGTCCGGGCAGCGCGATGAGCGCCCTCGATGGGCGGGGTTCGGAGCTGCGTAACGAGCAGTTTTGTGGGATGACCTGGGGCTGGACCGGCGTTCGCGGAACCTGGGCGACCCCGGCGGCCGCCGACTCCCTGGGCAAACTCGACGACCTCAACGTCAACTGGGTCGGCCTCTCGTTCGGGGCGCTGCAGGCCACGGCGCACTCCACCGACATCCCCTTCGGGGCTGAGCCGACGGTCACGGATGACGAGGTGCGCTGGGCCATCCGCGAGGCGAAGAGGCTCGGGCACAAGGTGTGCCTCAAGCCCGTCGTGAATGTCGCGGACGGCACCTGGCGGGCGTTCATTGGCTTCTTCGACGAGGAGGTGCCCGGCGAGCCGAGCTGGGCGCAGTGGTTCGCGTCGTACGGCCGGTTCATCCTGCACTACGCCGCCATCGCCCAGGAGGAGGGCGTCGAGATGCTCTGCATTGGTTGCGAGATGGTGCAGGCCGACAAGCGCGAGACCCAGTGGCGGGCGCTCGTCTCCGACGTGCGCCTGACGTACGACGGCCTCGTCACCTACAACTGCGATAAGTACCAGGAAGACCGAGTCACCTGGTGGGATGCCGTGGACATCATCTCCTCGAGCGGGTACTACCCGCTCGGCGACTGGGACAACCAGCTCGACCGCATCCAGCCCGTCGTCGAGCGGGAGGGTAAGCCGTTCTTCTTCATGGAATCCGGATGCCCTAGCCGCGAGGGATCGCAGGCGAGGCCGAACGACTGGACGCTTCAGGGGGACCCGTCCGAGGACGCCCAGGCGGAGTGGTACCGGGACGCGTTCGAGACCTGCGCGAGGCGCGACTGGGTGCAGGGCTTCATGCTCTGGGACTGGCCGGCGGAGCTGTACGCCGTCGAGGATGCCGCCGCGAACGACGACTACTGCGTCTATGGCAAGTCGGCCGCCGATGTCGTGCGTGACCACTACGCCGAGCGTCTGGCTGGGCGATCCGGCCCATGACGTGACCTCCTCCCGCCACCCCCTGGCAGATGTCGACGCGACGAAGCCGTTTCGCGCTCTCGGCGGGTGGCTCAAGCCGCATCGGTGGCGCATCCTTCTCGCTGCACTGCTGTTCGGCATCAAGGACTGCCCGCAGTGGGTGCTTCCAGTCATCACCGCGGCGGTGATCGATGTCGTCGTCGACCGCGGGGAGGTGACGCACCTGCTGTGGCTGCTGATCGCCGCCCTCGTGATCCTCGTGCAGAACTTTCCCACCAATATGCTGTTCGTGCGCCTGTACATGGGCAGCGTGCGGCACCTCGCGGCCGACGTCCGCAATGGGCTCACGCACCGGCTGCAGGAGCTGTCGATCGGGTACCACTCGCGGATGAGCTCGTCGATCATCCAGAGCAAGCTCGTACGAGATGTGGAGAACATCGAGCTGATGCTGCAGCAGAGCGCGCAGACCGGATTATCGGCGCTGTTCGTGTTGTCCGGTGCGATCGTCGTCACCTCGGTCAGGGCGCCCGCGTTCGTCCCGGTGTTCGTGCTTGCCGTTCCGCTTGCCGTGCTTCTCGTGCGCGGGCTCCGGAGCCGGTCGAATGCCCGCAACGAGGTCTTCCGGCACAGCGTCGAGCACCTCTCGGCACGGGTCGGCGAGATGGCGGCGCTCATGCCGATCACGCGCGCGCACGGGCTGGAGTCGACCGCCGCGGGCCGGGTCGGCGCGAGCGCGGACCGGGTCCGGAGCGCCGGGCTGGCGCTGGACCGCCTCAACGGGTCGTTTGGGTCGTTGAGCTGGATCTCCTACCAGGCGCTCGGGGTGCTCTGCCTCGTCGGCGCGGCCGCTGCCGCGCTCACGGGGATTGTGCCGATCAGCGCGGGAGAGGTCGTGCTTCTCAGCACCTACTTCACCATCCTGACGAGCAGCATCATCGGGCTGCTGTCGCTCGCTCCCGTCATCGCGAAGGGCCGCGAGTCGATCAAGTCCATCTGCGAGGTGCTGCAGGAGCCGGATGTCGAACGCAATCACGGCCGATCCCTCGTCCGAGAGGTGCGAGGCGACATCCGGCTCGACGACGTCGGATTCATTCACCCGGATGGTGCCGGGGAACGCCCGGCGCTCGCCGGGATGTCGTTGCACATCAGGCCGGGCGAGACGGTCGCCTTTGTCGGTCCCTCCGGCTCCGGCAAGTCGACCCTGCTCAACCTCGTGCTTGGATTCCTCCGGCCGACATCGGGCCGGATCCTGCTCGACGGCGCCGACATGGCCACTCTCGACATGCGCAGCTTCCGCTCGTCGGTCTCGGTGGTGCCTCAGGAATCCGTGCTCTTCGAGGGCTCGGTGCGCGACAACATCGCGTACGGCCTCGACGGGGTGTCCGACGAGCAAGTGCGCCGGGCGATCGTCGATGCCAACGCGACCGACATTGTCGAGCGGATGCCGCTGGGGTGGAACACCATCGTCGGGGAGCGCGGGTCGCGCCTGTCGGGCGGGCAGCGCCAGCGACTCGCGATCGCACGTGCCCTCGTTCGCGACCCGCGAGTTCTCCTGCTCGACGAGGCGACATCCGCCCTCGACGGCGAGTCGGAGCGCCTCGTCCAGCAGGCCCTCGGGCGGCTCATGGGGGGCAGGACCACACTCGTCGTCGCGCACCGGCTGTCGACGATTCGGTCCGCAGACCGAATCGTCGTGCTTGACGGCGGGCGCATCGTGGAGATCGGCACGCACGAGCAGCTGGTGGCCCTCGACGGGAGATACGCACGCCTGGTGAATGCGCAAAGGTAGCCCGCTTGGTCGCCCGCGCTACAGGGCGGATGCGATGTTGCCCATTACGTCGAACTCGGCGTCTCGCGGGTTCCCCAGATGCAAAGTCCTCACGGAACTGCAGCGCACCGCTCGCATGCAGGCGGGAAGGTCACCGCAATTGTCGACGCAGCGGAGGTCACAGAGAAAAGACGGGCCCGCAAAAAGCAATTTAAACAATCGGAGATGGACGGCTGTAGTTGAGCGCGCCGACGCGAATTCGAGATATAGATCATTGCGAACCCGATTCCCCGGCGGGCGGATGCTTTCCGCCATCTCGAGCTGGTTTTCATCGTGAAAAGCTCCTTCGAGGTTAAAAGCCGTATCGCGGTGGCACTGGAATTGCATGAAAGTAATCGTCCAGGCAGACAAAACCCGCCGATCAACTCCGGCACGTTGTTTGTACTGACGCCGAAGTTGCCCTGACGGAACGACACTCCGTTGCTGTGCGCGTGGCTGATGTCTAAGGGGCGACGGAATGCGTCGATCGACTGGATGATTCGGGGCATTTTTCGCACGACGGGCAGCGGTGCTCATCCGGGTGCGCGCCCGCTTATCCCGATGTGATGATTTTTGCGTGTCCGCGAGAGTTTCTAGGTTCGCAGAAACCGCTTGAGATGATGCACCTGGTCGTCGAGGGCGCGGCGGGAGATTGCCGCATCGGCGACGAGTTGATCGAAGCCGTGATAGGCGCCGGCTATTTGATGTAACTCCACGGAAACTCCTGCCTGAAGGAGGCGGAGAGCGTAGCTGATGGCCTCGTCCCTCAGCGGGTCGAGTTCGGCGGTCATGATGTAGGTGCTTGGCAGGCCTTCGAGCGTGAGTTCTCTGGCGGGCGCTGCGTAACTGGTCACGTTAGCGGTCCCGGAAAGATATTGGCGCCACATTGCCCGGTTGTTTCGACTGTCCCAGACAGGCGTGTCAGCGAAGGTCGACATGGAGGTCGATTGCATCCGGTCGTCGAGCACCGGATAGAGCAGCATTTGGAGCGCGACTACCGGTCCGTTTCGGTCGCGTGCAATCAGCGCTGTCGCGGCGGCGAGGGCTCCACCAGCACTCGACCCGGCCAAGGCGACACGCGAAGTATCGATGTTGAGTTCGTTCGCGTGCTCGACTACCCACAAGAGTCCTGAGTAGCAGTCCTCCACCCCGGACGGGAATGGGTGCTCGGGAGCGAGTCGGTAGTTGATCGATATGACGACGCAGCCCGCCTCGGCGGCGTATCTGAGGCAGCGGGGATGCTCGGACTCGAGGTCTCCGAGTACGAACGCGCCGCCGTGAAAGAACACCACTGCAGGGCGAAGTTGAGTGGTGTCTGTCGGCCGGTAGATCCTGACCACAATGGACTCGTTGCCGTCCGAACAGGGGATGTCCCGGTCTTCGAATTCGACTCGGCCGAGGGTCTCCTCCTCGGCAGAGGAGGACGTCTCCCGCAGCGACAGGGCGAGTGCTCGCGCGGAGTGTTGATCTTCGATGTTTGGTCGTTCCATCAACACGCTCGCCGCAGCCAGTTCGGGGTCCATCATTGGCCATCATTCCGTTCCCACAGAGTTAGTTGATCGGGGCACTACTTCGTGCCTCAGAGTTATGTCAGTCTTTCAGCAAGGTCATCCGGCCACCTCCGCACGTCGGTGGAAGATAGTCCGACAGTTGGCGAAGCGTCAGGACCACCCTGCGATTCGGTAGAGCTGTAGGGAGAGCGCCAGCTGGAAGAGCGCGTCCGACGCGGCGAGGTCCAAATTCAGCTTCCGTTCCGCGTTTTTCAGGCGGTGGGCAAGGGAGCTGTGGTGGAGGTTCAGTTCCATTGATGCTGAGCGAAGGCTTCGGTGGCGACAGAAAGCGTCGAGCGCGATGAGCTCCGCGCGGCCCGATTCAGACTGGGCCAAGAATGTCAGTCGGGTTACGAGGTGTGTGGACCCCGCGGCAGCCGGGTGGATGTCGGCGAGGTGGCTGAGGGCACCGAGTGTTTCGCAGTCGACAAAGGTCGGGCCGAGGACTGCAGATGTCAAGTGGATCGCCCGGCGAGCCGTTGCGAGCGAGACGTGCGCGTCAATGATTCCGGCGCGACAGCCAATCGACGTGAGAGCTGACCACGGTGGCGGTGGGAGGGGTGTGCCTTGAGCGACGTCGCGGACCAATGCGACAAGAAACTGGTCATCGCGGTGAATCTGGCTTGCCTGGAGGTGATGAAAATGGGCCCACTCGCGAACTGAAGTGTCAGCTTCTGCCGCGGACATCGTCGGCGCGATGACCAGCACCCGCACATCCCACTCAGCACGGAATCCCAATCCGCGAATGGCATCCGTTCTTAGTTCAGCGGGTGCATCTCGGGAAAGCACCACGGTTAGGTCGTTCGTCTCGTCAGCGCGGGACGAGCTTGGAGATCGCTCGAGAATCGTCGCCGCGGAGAGCGCCATCCGTTCTATCACTAGCTCGCCCAGCGATACGTTGTCCGAGGAATTAGCGATCCACACTCTCCCGAACCGTCGCGAGCTGGTTGTCACCGCCAAACTGATCACGTCTTGTGGCGGATCGGTCGAAACACGGCGACCGCGGTCGTCGAAGGCGCAGCCCCCCACGCCGGCTTCACTTGCGAACCCTGCCGGCGCGCCGATTAGCCGGGCCGAAGAACGTACCAGTTCATCCAAACCGCCCCTGGTCTCGACCAGACGGTCAAAGAACGCGATCACGCGCAGGGCGTTCTCCGCCTCGGATCCTTCCGAGGATAGGCGCCGAAGTAACCCTTCCATCTGTGCCCTCCGTTGGGAACTGACCGAAGATCAGTCGCGGAAATGAAGCATAGCTGTCGATCGGAGATCGGGCTGTACCTGTGGCGGGAAATGCTGGGAGTGTCCAACAGACCTATGGTTGGGTTCATCATCCGCCATCTGTCGGAAGTACTTGCATCCGCGAGCGGATGCACCGGGCGAGGGACGCTGGGAGGCTGATCTCACCGCCGGGACGCTACCGGTGTCCACTCAAAGGAGAGTCAAGTGAAACATCGCCCTATCGCAGCCATGGCAGCAACCGCCGCGCTGCTCCTCGCCGTCTCCGCCTGCAGTGTTCCCAGCGATACCGCGGCCGCGGGCGGCGACGAAGCCTCGACCGGAGTCAAGAAGATTTTCTTCTCAAACATTCTTCCTTCGTACCCGCCGCTCGCTGAGGCTGATAAGTGCTTCCTCGAGCAGGCGAAAAAGTTGGGCATTGAAGCGTCCACAGCTGGTCCGACGAGTGGCGCAACGGACAACCAGAAGAGCATCGACCTCGTCTCCCAGGCGATCGCTACCGGCTACGACGCGATCATCATGCAGCCGATCGACAAGGCACAGTTCACTCCGGTGATGGAACAGGCGAAGGCAGCGGGGATACTCCTTGCCACCATGAATACGAGCGACACAACAGATGTCCAGGACTTCACGGTGGGAACTGACTATGGAACCCAGGGTGCTGCCATTGCTGCGGCAATTTCCGAGCGGGATGGCCAGCAAAATATCGGAATCATCGGCGGTGCGCCCACGGGAACCCACAACATCTTCGTCGAGGGAGTGAAAGACGGAATCGTCTCCCAGGATCTCTCGAACGTTTCATTCATCGTCGAAGGGTTCGACGAGGGTGACCCGAGCAAGACTGTCGATGTCGTGAACCAAATGCTGACCGCACACCCTGAAATCAACGTCGTTCTGTCTTGGCAGGGTGTCTCATCGACGGGAATCATCGCCGCGATCAAGGAAAAGGGCGCTGTGGGAACGATCGTCGGCGTCACCAACGATGTGACCCCCGAGACCATCGACGGCATCAAGGAAGGCGTGCTCTTCGGCACGTCGAAGCAGAACTTCTGCAAGATGGCAGTTCTCGCCGTAGACAACCTCGTTGCCCTCGCGAATGGGGAGAGCGTTGATAAGGCGATCGACTCCGGGATCACATTCGTTACCAAAGACAACGTTGACGAGGAGAGCGAGTAGATGACAGCACCCAAGGGCACCCAACCCGCGCTCGAGCTTCGCGGGGTGACCAAACGGTTCGGCCGCGTCACTGCGTTGGAAGAGGTGAGTCTCACCGTGAGCAGGGGGGAAATCCTCGCCATCGTTGGTGACAATGGGGCGGGTAAGTCCACTCTCATCAAGGCCATTAGCGGGGTACACCGCCCCGACGAGGGCGAAATTCTGGTTGAAGGTGAGCCGGTGACGCTCGCCAGCCCCGCGGATGCTCGTTCGGCTGGCATCGCAACTGTGTTTCAAGATCTCGCCCTCGTTGAGTGTCTTGATGTCTCGACGAATATGTTCCTCGGGCAGTTTCCACGCCGTGGTTGGTTCGTCGATCGCAAAAAAATGGACCTGGAATCGAGGCGGTTCCTCGATGAACTGAAGGTGACTGTCGCGGATGTTCACACTCAGATCGGAATGCTTTCGGGTGGCCAGCGTCAGATCATCTCGATCGCGCGCGCAGTCCGCGCCGGCGCAACGACTATCCTCCTCGACGAACCAACGGCTGCGCTCGGCGTTCGCGAAACGATGCATGCAGGGAACATCATCGCGACGCTGAGAGAAGCAAACAACGCCGTGATCTGCGTAAGTCACGACATCGAGTTTGTGTTCAAGATCGCTGACCGGATCGTCGTCATGCGACTAGGCAAGGTCGCGGGAATTCGCACTGTGGCCGAGACGACACGCGACGAGATCATCGCCTTGATTACTGGAACGAAACAGGAAGCAGCATGACCGCCAACGGAGCAACGACGACAACGGCATCCGGCCCACGAAGCGCATCTCTTGGTCAGACCCCACGACCGGGTGCTCTCGCGTGGCTGACGCGGTTCCTCCGGGACCGAGCACAGCTCGCGGGTCTTGTCGCAGTCCTTATTGGGTTGCTCGCTGTCTTTCAAATCGGCAATCCGGTATTTCTCAGCACCGGCAACATCCTTGAAATCCTGCGCGCCTCAACCCTTTACTTCATCGTTGCATGCCCGATGACGCTGGTGCTGGTGAGCGGAGGGCTTGACTTCTCCGCTGGCGCCTTATTCGCGACTGGCGGTGTCTCAGCAGGCCTGATGATGGTCGCCGGGGTCCCCTGGCCTCTAGCGGTAATCCTTGGGGTTGGCGTCGGTTGCGCACTGGGTGCAATAAACGCGTGGCTTTCGGTGCACCTCCGCGTCCCCCCGCTCATTGCGACGCTGGGCATGTTCTTCGTTGCAAGCGGAACAATCACTCTGATCACCAGCGGAAGCAGTGTGTACGGATTTCCCAAAGCCTTCACCGACCTCGGACAGGGCTTTCTCCTCGGGGTGCCCTTCCTTGTTCTTTATGCCGTCATCATCGGGGTCGTGTTCTGGATCCTCCTCGAGAAGACAAGCCTCGGCTACGATGCGCGGGCGGTCGGCGGCAATCGCGCAGCGGCGTCGGCCAACGGGATTCGAGTGAACCGCCATGACCTGATCATCTACTCCATGATGGGCGGAATCGCAGCGCTCGCGGGGATCATGGGCGCTGCGCGGCTGAGCTCCGCCAACCCTGCAGCTGGCGGGACAGCCCTCACGTTCCAGGTCGTGACGGCGGTCATCATCGGCGGGACTAGCTTATTCGGTGGTATCGGCAGTATCGGTGGCAGTGCGCTCGGTGCTCTCTTGTTTGCGGTCATAAACAACGGACTTGTCGTGATCAACGTGAACTCCCTGGCGCAGAATATATTCGTGGGTGTCATTCTGGTCTCGGCCGTCGCCATTGATCAGTTTCGACGTCGCCGCCAATTCACCTCCCGGCGGTGATGGACCTGATGCGACGCCGCACCCATCGCCACGGGTCAGTCTCAACTTTCGGCAGGGCGTCGGGGTAATGAGGATGTATTGACGGGTCCGACCCTGCCCTCTCCCCACCGCCGCATCCTAAGAACGAATTCATTTCGTGTGCTTTTTCGAGGAACCGGAAGCTCCTAGGAGCGTCCACTCAGCGGGACGTGACCCGACCAGTTACCGCTAATGCGCCGGATGCAGCGCCGACTGCGCGCCGGAGCCGTTCGGCGTGATGCTCGCGACGTTCATCATCGGTTGCGCCCGTATGGTGAGTTGAGACAGGGGTAAGGAGGATCCGGTATGTCGGATCGTAGGAAGTTCACGCCGCAGTTCAAGGCTGACGCGGTGGCGCTGGTGCTCAGCTCGGGTCGGCCGATAGCTCAGGTGGCGCCGGAGATCGGCGTCGTGGAGGGCACTCTGGGGAACTGGGTGCGGGCGTGGAAAGAGGAACATCCCGAGGCGGGCAGGGATGAGCCGGGTCCGGTGGAGTGGGCCAAGTACAAGGCCCTGCAGCTCGAGCTCGCCGAGCTGAAGAGGGAGAACGAGTTCCTGGGAAAAGTCAGCGCCTTCTTTGCCGCGAAGCAACAGTGAGCGACGTGTTCGCGTTCATTCGCTCAGAGAAGGCTCATTTCCCGGTGACCTGGATGTGTCACAAACTTGGTGTTGCCCGTGCCTCGTTCTACCGATGGTTGCTCCCCGAGGAGCCGACGCCGACCCAGCAACGCCACGTGATGCTGACCGAGCAGGTGAAGCGGGTCTACGACCGGGAGAAGGGCAAGGCCGGGCGTGACCAGATCGCTTTTCTGCTGCGCAACGAGGGCGTCCAGATCGCGGTCGGGACCGTCGGGTCGATCATGCGGGAGCTGGGCCTGCGCGCGGTGCGGATGAGGGCGTGGAAGAAGACCACCGACCAGGACTGTGACGCCCGGACGGCTCATATCCGCAATCACATGCTCGACGTGCACGGCGTCCGCGATTTCTCTTCCGCCACCCCGGGCACCCGCCTCGTCGGCGACATCACCTACCTCCGGACGGGTTCGGGGTGGCTGTATTTGGCGACAGTAATCGACTTGTGCACCCGCGAGGTGATCGGCTGGGCGATGGCCTCGCATATGCGCACCGAGTTGATCGTCGAGGCGATCGTCATGGCCCGCGACCACGGCCGGCTCGCTGGGTCCGGGGTGATCTTCCACTCCGACCGAGGTAGCCAATACACCTCGACCCGGTTCCAGGACTGGTGCGCCTCGAACGGCATCACCCAGTCGATGGGCGCCGTTGGCGTGTGCTGGGACAACGCCGTGGCCGAGTCGTTCTTCTCCCACCTGAAGACCGAGATGTTCCACCAGCAGAGCTTCTCGAACCACCTCTCGGCCCGGACCGCGGTCATGGAATACATCGAGACTTGGTACAACCGCCGCCGGCCTCACCGCCACAACGGCGGCATCAGCCCCGCCGCTGCGCGAGCAGCACATCACACCCGCGACCGCGAACCCGTGGCCGCATAAGAAAACCAATCAAACTGTCTCAAAAACTTGACGAGCGCAGGTGGACCACGCCTCGCTGTGACTGAGCCGCGCGGCGTCTGGGTTGCACTGCTCGCATCCTCGCTGCTGACCCTGCTCGCCATTCGGCGTCCATCACGTTCCGGCCGGTGATGGAGGCTCATCCCGTCGTGGGGAGGGTTGTGGCCTACGAATGGCGAGAGAGCGGTTGCTGAGCTGCTCGCCGGGGCAGCGGGGCGTCAAATCCAACCCGTAAGACCGCGGCACGCCGCGATCCTGGATTCTTCGCGGACCGAAATTCATTGCGGTGGTATCCCTTCTCCTTCTGTTCGAGGTTTGAGCGTCACCCGGCCCGGGTAAACCCGTAGAACGCGAAGTCGGCGAGCACCCCAAGTGCGAGACCGGCGATCGCCGAACCGGGTCGAAGGAGGCCGGCCGGAACCGAGGAGCCGTGGAAAGGAAAGCCGAAGAGAGCTCCGAAATGAATGGAGAGGCCGGACGCCGACTGAGCGAGGAGGAGAAGGTCGGGCGCGGGCGCACCCTCCTACGGTCCTTTTCGTAACCAACTTCACGGACACCTCTGAATTTCCACCCTCGACTCACCGCTCTGAACCGGGCCACCTCATCGGAGGTGCGCGGCGGGGCTCAGAACGCCACCTCTCCCAACGACCTTCTGGCGCGCGGTGCGCACCCCACCCAGCCTCTTTCTGCTCTGAACCCAACTGTCCGCAACTGGCCGTGCCAGTACGCTCCCGCTCCCGCTTCCACGGCCGCTGGCGTGCTCCCGACCGCACACCCTCTGGTCGCTTCGCGACCTCGACCCCTGTTCGATCGCTTCGCGACCTCGACAGGTCCCTGCCGTGACTCCCACTTTCAGCCCACCTGCCTGCCCGCACGCCGATACGGACACCCGGCGCCTGACGGTTTGTCCGGCGTGCGTGCGTAAGCCAGTTCGGACGCTTCGTTCGATGTCCGGCACGGCTGGCTGTTCGTCCCCGAGGACGGTTTTGTCCGTCGTCGGCTGCTGAGGTCCTTGGCCCGAGCAGCTACGCCCGGTCGCTGCGCTCTGCCGCACGATCACGGCTAATTTCGCTGGCGCGTCTCATCGGTTCGGGTGACAGCTTCGCTGCGCCTCGACCCTGCCGGAGGCGACATCGTGGTGGCGTCGGAGGCGTGTGTCAGGTCATATTCAGGCGTCCGGTACGAATGACGAGCCGTCCACCGTGCCGCTACCCGCAACGGTGCAGAGGCATCACCCTGCCGGCATCAGAAAACCGGGCGCCGTCGTGCGCCTGCCGGCAGCTTCACGGGTGACGGGGCGGACGGCGGGGAGGGTGACGAACCGGTCAGTTTCGTGTTCCGATTATGCGTGCACGAGTGCTGCGGCGAGGTGCCCCCGGGCAGGGGAATCGAGCGGTAAAGCGGATGCAGGATGGCGCCCACCTCGGGCCCGACATAGGGACGGGTTCGCCGGCGATTTGCGCTTCGATGCCGCGGGGAAGACACACAAGTCGCTCACTGGAACGGGGAAGTCCGACGTGCTGTGGAACGGACCTACCGAGGGCGACTGAACGGCAGGCCGGCACGTAGTAGGGAGACAAGAGGGAGACGCGCACCGACGGAATCTCGACGTTCCGGGCGATTTTCCTCGGGCGTGAGCAGAGCCCCAAGAAGCGGGGAGTGTTCCGAGATTTGCGGATGAATTCGCGCGGCAATTGGAGGCGCCTCTCACTTGAAAGCCGACTGGTTCCGGCACCGTGTGGGGTCGGTTAGTCGACCGTTCAGGGCACGACAGAGCGCCCGGAAGACGCCTGTCGCGGGGTTGAACCGCGTTCGAAAGGAACTCGAATTCGAAGCAACTTTGCGTCTTTGGCCAAAATCGCGAAGGTGCCGCGCATGGACTCTGTACGGCGCCAGTCCAAGCACTGCGCGCCCGCCTGCCTCAGTCAACCGGGCGGCTTTGCAACAGGAAGCCGGCCAGTTCGAAAGGTGACGGGCGACCAACCCTACCGAAGAAGAATGGATTCAGAATGATGCACATCGACCCGCGGACCCGCGGCAAAACCAGTGAGACGGAGGCGTCGGCGCCGGAGACCCCGCTGCCGTCAGCGCAGCCGGACACCGAGGAGTACCGCATCCAGGTCCACAAGAAGGCCCGCGAGCTCGCCACCCTTTTCCGAGCACAGGAAAAGGCCGACGCGTTCCACACGGAGTACATCGAAGAGCTGAACGTAGACGGGTGGATGCCATCTTTCTGGTCGACGATCATCGAGCGGCGCGAGGTGACCGCCAAGGCTCTCTCCGATGCCGAGATCGACGTGGCCGGCGACGAAATGGCTGCTGTCGTCGACCGGCAGCGGGCCCGCAACCAGGAGTTCGCCGCCTTGTACGAATCGAAGTTCAGCGAGGACGCGACACCATGGTGGACGTTTCGGGGCGGTAAGCCGATGACCACCGTCGAGGACCAGTTCGAGGAGCTGGCCAAGGAGCCAAGCGAGGACGGGAAGAACAGCAAGAGGGTGTGGATCACGATCCACCCCGAGGTCTCGCACGAGGACTTCCGCCGGGCGTTCGACGATCTACCGCTGAAGCGCCGGATCTTTTCTGCCGGGCTCCTGCACCTCCGTCCGGATCTGGCAAAAACCCTGCTGAACCACCGCAGCGGCAAGATCCAGGCTGCTGCCCAGCGGTCGCTGGACTGGGCCGCGTATCTGGCTCACGAGGAGGCCGATCGCAAGGGACAGTCGATGAAGGGCGGGTGGGCTGACGAGGTAGCCTACGGATCGCGCGAGTACCGGATGTATGTCGCACGCACCACTGACGACTCGGAGATGCTGAAACGACTCAGTGAGCACGACGAGGAAGCTGCAATCCGCAAGGCCGCCCGGAGGTAACCGGCAGCAGGGCGGCGTTCGCGTGACCAGGGCGCCGCCCTCTTGCATTCGACTGCCGCCGTGCAGCCGTCCACGGGCGGCACATCGTAGGGCTCACTGCAGCTCGGACGCCGCACGAGCCCGGCGCCCCCTCTCGTGGCTATCGGTTGTTGGCGCCCGCGCTGCGCCCGCCCGCTCTGTCTCGGTCCCGCGAACACGGAGTATCCAGCCGAATTTCCTTGCCGCGCAAGGAGATGGGGAGGACAACGAATTTCCCGAGTCCTTATCCAAACGGCACCGCAGCGTGCCGCAGATTCAGCAGAACCTCTGAGAAAGGCACCACCGCAATGTCTATCGAGAACACCGGCATGACCGCAGACAAGCGCGACATGAGCAAAGAAGGGACTACAGGGACAGGGACCCATCCGATGGGCTTCACGCCCGCGGGCGCGGCCGTCAGCGCGCCAAGCCCAGGGTCAGCTGAGACCGCCGACCCACATCCGGCCGGCGTCTTCGGCTCAGAAGAGGGCGTCGCGTCTGTCACCATCCAAGAATCGAACGCGAGCACGAGCGCGAGCGCGAGCGAGAGGATCAAAGAGATGTACTCACTCCTCGGTCTCACGGACAGCGACTTCATCCACGAGCTCGTCCTGGGTTCCCAGGACTCAGCCGCAATCAACGCTGTATCCGCGCAGATGCGTGTACGCGGTGGCGGCATTGGAGCTAACGCGTGGATGGCGAAGGTCGTCGGCCCGGACCCGAAGTGGGGCATCGAGCGGCAGTTCCTCGAGACGGACGCCAGTCTTTCGGGCAGTGGCCGTTCGGGGAGCATCCGATGGCACATCGACGGTGATGGCATCTACGAGTACCGCGGATGGGCTGCATCATCTCGGTACACGACGAGCGGATTCATCGCGGTCAAGGACGGCATGGTCGCAGACCTCGGGAACAGAAAGGCTGGTGTCAAGAAGGCGGCGGTATTCCTTGGTGACGGCGTGTGGGTGTAGCGCCGGCAGCGTGGCCGGAGGCCGATCCCTAGCTCGCGGCCAAGGCGTGGTGCATGCCGTGAACGATCGGTTCATAGGGCAGGAGGGTTCTGGCGGGTCGCGGCCGCCGGTCATAGTGGCGCTCTGATGGTTGCGGTCGCGGAAGGGGCCGTCGGCCCCGGCGGCCCGCGAGTTGTTGCCGACCTCCTGCTGTGGATCAATCCGCTTCACCTATGGAGCGAGACCGGTCGATCCAGAGGGACTTGGCTGACGGTCCGCTCGGCGGCCCGATCATGAAGTTCGACGAGGCCCGATCCGCCAACTGAGCCGCATTGCTTGTGGAAACTGTCAGTCGAGCCGATGAACAACGGGAGGGTGTCTGACGGCGTCGACGGGTTCGCCAAGACTCGGCCGAGGAGGCCGAAATCGTTCTCGATCGTCGCCAGCCACGCGAGAGTCTCCGGCGGAGTCGACGGGTTTTCGCCGGCGTTCTCGCGGGCGAAGATGTTCATGGTGAGACGGTCCGCCGCTCACCACCTTCTTCCGTGCGATCTTCGTGAGAAGCGCAGGCGGGGTTCTCGGGTCGGCGACCGCTTTCTCGTCGCGGGCGAACACGTTACCGGAGGTGTCGGACATTTTCGGGAGTCCTCTCAGGTGGCGCCGGATGCGCCTTCAACCGGAACATGCGCGGACTTCTGCCCAAAAACCAATCGCACTCGACTAGAGTAAACCTCATGCTCGGTAGGAAGCGACCAAGATGGGCTCTCTGACTTACGGGAGCGGCGGGCACAGCTTCCCGTTCGACGACCGGACGCTCGCTCACTTGCAGATGGTGATCGTCGCGAAGCTCCGCCGAGACGAACGGTTCGTCCTGACTTGGCCGTTGGCGGCGGACGTCGGCGGCGGCCGGTCCGCGGTGTTGCTCGACCCGAGCATCCCGCTCACGTTCCAGTTCAGCCGCGCGACGTCAGGTGCGATGAACAGTCGATGGCTTGAGTATCTGATGGCGTCGGCGAACGGTGTCGGCGGGCTGCACTTGGGCGAGGAGCCGACGGAAACTGTCGGTGGGTCGCGTTAGCCTCCGCCCATGATCCATGAGCGGTCAACACTGGCGGAGTTCCAAGAAGGGGAGCAACGGTTCGTCTACGCCCGCTACCTCTCCGATGAGGTCGGCCTGTACCGGCTCGAGGACGGCAGTGCTCGGGGCGTCCGCGCGTTCGTAAAAGCGGAGCTCTGCTGCCCGGTCCCGAACTGCCCGCAGCCGCCGCTGACCACCTCCAGCCGGCGGGAGCACCGCGATCATTTCAAGCACCTGCAGGGGAACTTCGGGCATGCCGCCGAGTCGTACTTCCATGTGGAGGCGAAAGCGCAGATCGGTGCGTGGGTGCGGGCCCGGTACCCGGACGCGACAGTGGTGGAGGAGCAGCCGTCGAACGCGCAGCGGGAGCGGATCGCCGATGTCATGGTGACGCTGGCGGGAGGGGAGCGGATCGCGATCGAGATCCAGTATTCGAAGCTGCCCGCCGACCAGTGGCGGGAACGCCACCTGTCGTACAAGGCGCAGGGTATCCATGACGTGTGGCTGTTCGGCCACGTCGGCGCGCAGATGCGAATCGACCGCGATGAGGTGAGGATCGGAGAGACACAGCGGGCCGTCGCCGAGCAGGAGAAAGCGGTCCTCTGGTTCAACCCGCTGACCCGGCTCGTCGGCACCGCGTACACGTTCGGGCATCCGTTCAACCACGCCACCTACGAGGGCTCCGGCTCGTTTCTCGTCCAGCCCCTCGACCAGTTCACTGTCGACCCGGTCCACGGCCTGTCGAACCGCTCCACCCGCAACTTTCTGGCCGGGGCACTCAAGCAGCGGCGGTGGGAGGCGGAGCTTGCGGCGCAGCGTGCGGCGGACGCGGAGAAGGAGCGGGAGAAGCTCGCGGCGGCCGCGGCGAAGGCGGCGCTCGAGGCGGAGACGCGGGAGGCGATGCTCGGCGCGTGGTTCGGGTCGGCGGAAGGGAAGGCGTTGTCGGACAGGTTCCCGGTGTGGCCGGAGTATCTGAACGTGGTCACGAGCTCGGACCTGCCAGTCCCGCGGCAGATGTGGCAGGCGTGGGTGCTGGTGAATGTGGTGGAGGAAACGGAGCCGGGCGAGAGGGTCGGTTTTGTCGGCACCGGGGATGCGCTGCGGGAGGAGTTCGGGCTGGCGAACGCAGAGGTCCTCAATATCCTCAGCGAATTCTTCGCCGCGCTGGTGCGGGCAGGGATCCTGACGAAGGTCGTGAAGAAACAGCGGTACGGGGGAACGAAATTCTTCTACCGGCGGGTCGCTCGGATCACCCCGATCGTCTTGGACGGGGGAGGGTTGCGGGCGGCGCCGGCGCGGCGCCTGTCGGGCCGCGGGTACCTGCCGGAGAGCGACCTGCTGGCGGCCGTTGACCGGGCTCCGCAGGTGCGCCGGCCCGGCAGAGTATGTGAGACGTGCGGTCTGCCGTTAGCGAAGTTGATGTCGGGCAGGTTCCACATCGGGCCGTGCGACCCGGAGTACTCCGGTCGACGTTAGCGGCTAAACGCGTTACTGGCTCCCCGCAAGCCACAGCCCGAACCGGACGACGAGTCGCGGTCGGTGGAACACCCACCGCGACACTTTCGGTGTGACAACGGGAAGTCTGCCGTGCGGTCGCGCGATGTGCTCGGCAACCCCGCATTCGCAGACGGGCGGGCGGCCGCCGGAGTCGATCCCGTCTTAGATGATCTGGCGGACTTCCGCTTTCGTTCGCGTCTTAGACCTCGCGCTCATCCGTCCGGCTGCGCGTCGGGCGGTGTGGGAGGCGAGACGGTCGACGGCTCGGTTCAAGCTGTCGTCGGCGTGACCGCGGACCCAGTGGACGACGACGGTGCGTTTGAGGGCTTCGGCGGCGACCTTGCCGGCAAGGCCGCTGGAGCGCCGCCCCCGACCCGTCGGTTGCGATCAGAAACATGCGGGGTACATGCGCGGCGCAGGCACCCGCAGACGCTGAATGCGGCTCAGCTGTCCACAGGTCGGCCGACGATCGCCTAAGAGTTCTCGCACCTCGGATTGTGGGTGCGGGCCCCGTAACCGGTTAGCGGGGCGGACAGCGCCCTCCGGGAGCAGGCAGTTCCGTGTTGATAGTGCGTAGAACAGAGGTGACCCACCCGCGCCCGCTCCGCCGCAGCACCGTCGCCCAGACGAACCACCTCATCGTCGACGACATCCTCCGGGAAGTTTTCGGTGCCGTGATGGCGTCCCGCTGACGTGATTTTGTGAAACTGCGCCGCATCGTGCTGGGTGGAGGTGGAATCGATGAGGGACCTGGTTGGATCGTCAGCTCGGACACCGTGGGCGGAGACAATCCCTCAAACCTCAGCCTCCACGATCCCACCGTATCCTGGCGCCGCGAATCGTCGACGGGCGCCCGATCGCTGCGTCAATTCGGGCCGGTCCCACGTCGGAGCGGGTGACCCGGGTCGCCCAGCCCGGACCGCGGTGGCACGCCCCGGACGACTCTGGCGCGGTGGTAGCAGCCACGCGGCGGTTGGCCGCGCTACCGAGGTGTCGGCGCTTACGGACCGTGAGGAGGGAGATGTCAGCCGCTAGTGGCGTCGGCCCGAACGCTTTAAAGTGTAACCAGACTCACCACAATTCACCCGACGCTGGTAACAGCATAACCCCCGATCAAAAGCAATTTACCTGCAACAATACTCATGCACCAGATTATTGAGAGATAGACATATATAGGTAGGAATGCATGGTATATATGGTCGGTAGAGGAACCTTTAATGACCCCTCTATATATATATTTCTATTTTTATTGGTAACTGAGTATTAAGAGATAGAGGGGCGGCTCGATCCCAATGAATTCGGGCATTTTGGCAATACGCAGTCAGTGGTTCATGTTGGTTTTTCTGGTTGCAACTCCTCCATCGAGGCGAGGTCCGAGAGGATTGCACCGTCTTCCACAACCCTTGCGTGATTTCGCCAATGTGCCGCGCATGGAGTTGGCATGAGCAACACCACACTCCCCATCGCCGGGCCCGCCTGGATTGCCACCGACTTCGCGCCGCAAGTGACTCTCTCCGGCGCGGACACCCTTGCCGCCCTGAACATCGCGCCCCTCGTCGCTCTCGCCCGAGGCTACGAGACCGTCGAGAGGTCCGACGTTCCCGCCTTCGCAGAGCGAAACGCCCTTGGCTACCGGAACTCCAAGCGTCATTCCCTGGTGGCCTCTGCGGCGAACGACGGCGACCTGCTGATCCTCCCGTGGTACCGAGCCGACTTCGTCGCCTCAGCCCACGACGTCCACCTCACCCCCGCGCCCACTCAGATGGAATTTCGTAGTTCAGTTCCCCAGATCGTTCCCGGAGCAAGCGTGGCGACCAGTTACGTGGCCTTCACGGGAGTTTCAACAATCGACGTTCACCCGGGAGCTCCTGCTGAGTGGTTCAGTTCTGCACCGCGCATCCTGATGATCGACGGTGTGCTCAACGGCGACTGCACGTTGACCGCAATGCTGCTCGCGCTCGGGATCGGCGGCGATGACCTCGGTGTCAGCGATGAAATGACGCAGGCTGACGCAGTCAAGAAGATACACGCCCTGATGGACGGAATCCCGCCGTCGGACCGTGTGCTGATCGTCTCCCACTCGGACATCGGCGATTGGGGCAGCAGCGACGCGTGGAAGCAGTTACCTGTCCGGGACCGTGAGCTTCTCCTTGCCTTCTCGACTAACGTGGACCGAGACTGGCCCCTCTGGTCACGCGCCCAGGCACTGTGGACGAGTATCACGCGACGCGCGGGCCGTCCGGCCTACGTGAACCTCACGCTCGACGTGAATGCCGACGACGACGGCGCGGTCGGGCGCCCGGGGACGATTTCCGACTTCCTGGCTACCCAGTCTTGGGCTGACCTGATGGGACGGATCCGAGAGAGCCTGCCTGGGATGCCCGCTCGGGGGAGAGACGACGTGCAGCTCGGGACGTGGCACGTATCCGAGGACGGCTCCGCCGTTCAGCGGTACGGGGCGACCTATCAAGCGGATGGTCAGCCTGGTCCGCCGGCTTGGACGACCGAGGTGAAGATCGGCGGGCGCGTTGCTTCCGTCACCACCCGCCGCGCGCCCACCGCATGGGAGATCGAAACGGGGGAGTTCGGGGCCGGGATCGACCCGGACGACTATTTGGGGGTGAATCATTGCCGCATCGAGCTCCAGTGGACGGGAACAGATGGGGCGCCCCACCAGGCGGCAGTGACCGGACGGGCGGAGATCCTCATGTATGCGCCGCAGAGGTGGGCGCAGCAGGAAGCGTTCATCCCTTCCGATCTCCTGCTTCATTCCGAATGGCCACCAGTGAAGAACGGCCTCGAGTGGCTACAGGCCATCAAGGCAAACAACCAGATTCCCGCGACCTATCCCACTGAATGGTCGACGATGGGATGGGTTCCGGTCGAGGGCTCGACCGTGTGTGCCTTCATCAGCGGTCGCACGGTCATCGCAGCCAGCGCAGGCGATGCAGCCGCAACAATCGCGGGGCTCAGTGACGTGAACCTTCCTGGCGCATCCAAATTCTCGCTGCCACCCATCGAGCCCACGGTGATGTCCACGGCGTGGGTTGAGCAAGTCCGTCAGGACCTCTCAAAGGTCCACGAGCACTACATCACACGCTGCCCCTGGACCGACGTCGACACCGCCGGAGTCGTAGTGGCAGCAGCCATTCGACCCGTCGTCCCCGTCCGATGCAGCACCATCATTTACATGGAGGGCTCGTCCGGGTCAGGCAAATCCTTCACAGCTGCGATGATTTTGGCCTTCCACCAAGCGCGGGCTACATGGACAAACAAGCACCTCCCGGGTTCGGTCAAGGACACCGCAACATCAGTCGAGCAGGCAGTCTCGCAAGCGCCGATCTGGGTCCTCGACGATCTAGCGCCGTCACCAGATTCCGAAAAGGCCAACGGTGAGGCGGTGAAAGTCGGGGACATCATCCGGTCGATCTACAACGGAACGGCCAAGAGACGCTCCGGCCCCGCCCTTCGGGCTCGGGAGACTTTCACCCCGCAAGCGCTGCTCGTTGTCACCGCCGAAAACGACCTGACCATCCACTCGGTCCGCGACAGGATTACCGCCGTGAGGTTCGGGGCAGGCGCCCTCAACGACGACCATGTCGACGCTGCCGCACTTTTCCGAGACACCGACCGAGCCGCAGGCCGGATCACCGCATCGGCGACTCAGGCCCTGCTTCATCTGGCGACCACAACCTCGTGGGCGGACCTCCAACTCTTCCTGACTCAGAAGGCCGCCGAGTACCGAGCCATCGCGGAACCGGTACTGGCGGCCAAGAAAGTCCGCCGCGCAGCTACGCGTCACACCGAGATGGCCGTGGATCTCATGCTCGGCCTCGCCCCGCTCCAACTTCTGGCCGAGATGGTCGGAGATCATGAATTCCTTGCGCTGTTCGACCCGGCGAACGAGGAAAACCTGCCCGAGCGCGTGGCAAGGGTCGTTGCGGCAAATTTCCGCAGTCAAGGGGAAGTCTCGCCGGGCCTGTCCATTCTTGAAGCCATCCAAGCGCTTCTTCGCGCCGGCCGCGCGCACATCCTCAACGGCACCGACCCCTCGCTTCCACCGTTGTCGGTGGACGACGACGCGAATCACGCTCTCGGGTGGAAAAAGCATCCAGACGGACACTGGGAACCGAGGGGTGACAGCATCGGCGAGCTCCTCGCGGCCGTCGCGGGCGGCGAGGTCGACGCGGTGCTCCTGCATCAGACGAACGCGTTCCAGAAAGCTCAGTCGTACTATCCGGAGTTGCTACCGCCAGGCACCTCGTCAAAGTCTGCATTCGGCGCGCTATGGAGCGAGGAGCTTACGCACCCGCACTGGCGCGGCCCTGAGGACGGCCGCAAAACCGTCCAGCTGTTCCGCAACAGGAGAGCAATTAAGGGCGTCCCCGTCCACGTGGACCGCATTCTGAATGATGTCGATTTCAGTCTCGAAGGAGAAGCTGGCCCCTGATCAAGTCCACGTACTCGGCTTCGCGTTCGACGCAAATCACTCGCCCCGCCCCCCGCGCGAGCCGCGGCCAGACCGAGAGCTCCCGAGCCGCTGAAGAGATCGAGCACGACCGCCCCGGGCCGCACCGTCAGAGCGCACAGCCAGTCGGCGAGCTGAGCGGATTTCGCGGTCGGATGCGGCATTGCCGCTGCCCGCGGTGCATACTTCAGCGCCGTGAAAAAGCGTGACGGTTGGTCGTCGCGCCGGCCCGCTCGGTACTTCCTGCGGCCGTCGTCTTCGTTCATTCTTCGAACGACGCAGGACTCCTCACACATGCTTGCGTCGCAGAGTTGGGCGTGCTCGAGGATCAAGTTGCCCGGGTATCGTCCGGCCGGGTGCGGAATGTTGGCTGTCGCCGGTCGCTGGATAGACCAATTCGCTGTGTCAGAAACCCGCCCGGGAACTCGCGCACGATCCTCAGGTGGGCCGGCAACCCGCGCAGCATCCAGATTCAGCCCGCCGGAGCCTCCATTCGCGATTGCGTTTGTCAGACTCTCGCCTGAGGCGAGGTTCTGGCAGACGGCGATCAACTCGTGACGTGGCGCCAGGTGAGTGCCCCAGCCTGTGTAAGAGTCGGCGAGCTCCGCCGGCGCCCCGACCTTTCTCAACGCTCCGTCAAGATTTCGAGCATGCGCCGAAAAGCCGTGGCTTTTTGCGAAGACCAAGGAATCCTGAATGGCGAACCCCGCGCCTTCAAGTGCGCTTGTCTGACGATGCGCAGTCCGGGGGTGTCCCATGGCCAGCAGGAGGCTCCCGTTCTTGAGAGTCGCTCTCACTGTCATCCAGAACGCCGCGTCAAAAGCGATGCTGCTGGAATCCCAATTCGTCGAGGTGTTCCGACCGTGTTTGGTGACTCCGACCCCGTAGGGCGCGTCGCTCAAAACGGTATCGACCGAGCCAGGAGTGAGGGTTTGCACGAAATCCCACGCATCGGCGTGGATTACCTCGACTTGGTCCTGCCATGCAGCCATCGTCACAGGCTACCCGGAGCCGACAGCGGAGGCCGGCAGCTGAAGACCGTTGCTGCGCAACAATTGACTCGCGAAAGCTCCGGAGCTGACCCGGCGCACCCGATTCGCTGGCGGATTCGACTCGGCGGTATCCAGGCGGAGGGGATCGCGGCAAGCGCCGTGATCGAGATAACGCAGCACTCGGACTCTATCGAGAAGGAGCTCGCTCAGCTGGAAGCAGAAATCAAGGCGAAGGCGGTCGGGGAGGTCGGACCCGGTAGCTGAGCACCAGGGCTGAGGCACCGTCCTAGGACGCCTCAGCCCTTAGGTGTCGGGTCAGCGGCCTTCGCAAGACGCGACGGTGTCCGCCGACAGGTTGAGGCGCGAGCGGATCCGCTGAGCTGCCTCGTTGCTGGCCGTGTCGTCAGGGTAGGTGAATGCGATGAACGTACCGGAGTTCATCTGAGCGATTGCGCCGAACGAGCTGGCGTCGGCGAAGTTCCCATCCCGCATGACAGGGATGTCATCCGCCACGTTTGCTGGCCACACCACGTCGGCGTCATCGAATCGCTGAGCGGTAGCCTGCGCGCTGTCTCTGGCTGCGGCTGCGGTGGCGTTAACCTCGGTCATGTCATCGCTCACTGCCCACCCGTCGACCGCAGTGGCGAAGGTAATGAGGGCTGCGTTGTGCGGGCACACCGTGTCGAGATTACTCACCCGCTTCCTCAATCGTCATCTCGGTCTGGCCTTCCTCGGCTTCCGGTTCGATTTCCGCCACGGCCTCCTCGGACGTGGCGGGAGCTGGCGGCGCCGCGTCGCTGTCGGCGGAGCATCCGGTCAGGGCGAGCAGAGCGATCAGGCACAGGGCTAACAGCGGGTTCTTGGACACGGGGACTCCTCTGGATTGGGATGATGCCATCGGAAACCACAGACATCGCCGACGCATCCTCAGAATCGTGCGGACAGCGGTGTAACCCTGCTCGGAGGCCGCGCCCCTGTGATTGAAGGCTCGGCATGCCCGACTCACAGCATGTCCCTGTTAGCGGACCCGGCCAGATGGATGCGTTTTGTTTCAGCCCGGCTGGTGGTTGGTGTCGAATCCGGCCGCACACGTAGTTACCGTGACCATTCATTCCGACGATCCATCGCGAAACCGCGACGGTCGCTACCGCAGCAAGACACAGAATTCTCCCGAGACTGATTTAGTGGGCTCCTCGGCTGCGGTGGAACACCGAGCAATTCGGCGATCCACCACAATCCCATGGGAGCGCCTGCAAGGTAGCCGACCGGCAGAGCCGAACGCTCGAGCAGTGATGGGACTTTACGGTCGCCTAGGCGACGACCGAGCAGGTATTTTTGAAACCTTCGCCCGCATCGAGGAGCTCGAGCGCGAGGGATCAGACGGATCCGGATCACCGTTGTGGTGACATCATCTCGGTTCGAATCCATGCTCGCGCTCGGCCCGTTCGCCGTGTCGATCTGTTGACAGAGGCCCTCGTGCAACCTCAGCTCGTGCTCTCATCCGGGCCATTCAACCAGGCGAGGATCGCCATGACGACGGGCTCGAGAGCCGTTTGAAGTCGCTCGTCAGTGTTGTGCTGGTAGGGGTGATCCAGTTGAAGCAGATTGGTATGGCGAATACTGACGTGCGCCAAGTCCAGATCTCTAACCCGCACGACACGGTAGCCTGCCGCAAGAAGGGCCTCGGTTTTGTCATGGTCGCGAAGGAGCTGGGCGTCTTGTCGGTGGTAGAACCGGCTGTCGTACTCGACTACCACTCCGTTCAAGCCGAAGGTTCCCGAGATGTCGACTTCCATCGTTTTGTTCGTTCGCCAGGGAATTGGCAGCCTTGCACCTGCCGCGGGCTGGCCCAGGTGGGGACTCAGTGCCCGAAAGAGCGCCCGTTCGACGCGAGAGGTTCCTGTGCGTGAACACTTACGGCATCCGTTCCCGGACTGGCGGTCGTAGACCGTAGCCCGCCACGTGTGCTGCCGGTCGCACGTCCAGTTGTAGCTCTTGTTGCTCCATCCACCGATGACCATCTGTGGCGTCAGCCCACCGTTGTTCTCCGCGCGCAGTTGACCGGCGAAGGTCGGGTTCTTCGTCGCCAAGTCGTTGAACCCGACCAGGAGCTCCTGATTTGCACACACACCACAATTGCCGGTGCGGGCTCTGTCACTGAACCTCACGAGCTGCACGTGGCCCACGGCGCATTTGAAGTAGTGTCGCGCTTGGCTCTGCCCGCCAAGCGTTTCCTCGGCAGCCATCCCGCCATTGAGGGCGGGATCCCATTGGGCAAGCAGATGCCTCGCCGTGCTAGCGATGTCATTGTGGCCGCGCATAACCACTTTGTTGGTGCAGTAGGGGCACCCGTTTCCCCGCGTGCGGTCTTTCACTCTGGCGAGCCAGCGATGCTGAAGTTCGCACTTCCAGGAAACGAGCCGCGCACTCCCGCCCCCGAGAAGCATGGATGCCGTGATGCCGTTAGAAGGGTCAAGCTCGTGGGCGATGGTCGGGTTCAGTGTAGCGAGGTCGTTTTCCCCGGCCTGCAGGACGCGGTTCGCGCAGATGCCGCAGCCGGCTTTCGCGGTCCTCGCTCCACGCCCGGATGTGCGGCTGTTGGGGGTCGCGCGCCAGATGTGCCCTTTGGCGCAGATCCACGCGCGCGTCTCTGTGCTGCTGCCTGCGGTGACGTGCCACGGAGTGACGCCGCCGTTTCCGGGCTGGTGCCACTGCGCGGCGATTTCAGGATGGGTCTCGGCGAGGGATGGGAGATTGTGCCAGGTGCGCCTGCGCGGGTCGGGCGTGAGCGGGATTGCGGACATGAATCAACTTCTTTCTGGGGTACGCGATGTCGGCCACCGGGCTGATGGTGCGCCGGGCTGGCCTGTTCCGTGAGGCTGCGTGTTCTGTTCGGTGGGGTCGCGTCGGCGTGGTCCTCTGTCGGATTTGATGCCTTGCGGTCCCGAGGAGATCCACCGTAGGGAGCATCGAGATTTCATGTTCCCGTGCACGAGTACACTTCGATCGGGCTGCTCGACGACTGGGCTCAGGCGGGTTCGAGGCAATGGGAGGTGAGCCGCACCGCCAGTGAATGTCGGTGGCCGCGGATATGGTCGGGCGCATGAGCGACGAATTGCACCATCACACCCCAGATCAGGCGGGGCTGGACGCCGCCGCCGCCGAACTCGCCGCCGGCGGCATCGTCGCGATCGGGAACGGATTGCTCACACGAGTACACGGTCCGGACCTCTGCGCGGGCACATCATGTTGGGTGCACACCCCGTCGACTCACGGCATGAACGGCTGGCCGGTCCACTGGCGCCAGGACAAGGGCACCGCCGAGAGGGTCTGCGAGCATGGCATCGGCCATCCCGACCCCGACGACACAGCGTTTCACGCACGTGCTGGCCGGGACACGACGGTCCACGGATGCGACGGGTGCTGCCGCCGGTGACCGAGCGTCTGCCCGACTGGGAGCGCTTGAAGCGGGCGGCACCCGACCACGTCAGCCCGGCGCCCACAATGGAAGCCCAGAAGTCAAGCAAGCATGGCGTGGAGCACACCGCCCACCGGCTCCTCTGCACGTGTGGGCACTCCACCGTGTGGTCGGCAAGGGCCGAGGACGCGATTAGTAAGTGGATGAACCATCTAGCCGTCGAATCGGGACTCAAACCCCGCACCGACCACCGCAAGGTCACGCCCGGATCGCATCCTGGCGTGACCTGACCGTCGTTAGTTCGAGGCACCGGCCGCCTCTGGAATGATCTGTGCCGTCGCGGCAAGCATCAGCTCCGCTGCGCGATCGTCGGCGCGTGACGGGTCGGTAGGGGAGTCGACCGCGACAGCCACAAACGGTGCGCCGCGGCACTGGACCAGAACCATCCCGGCCCGGTGTCCCGCCCAGCGATGAATGAGGAGCTCCGTCACGGCGCTGCACGCCCGCGTCGACGATTCGCCGGCCTCCGCTGACCAGCGCCGGGCCACTGACCCGTGCGAGGTTCGTCCAAGTGGGGCGGGCCATCCGCCACAACGGGAGACCGTCTCGTGGTGCCCAGTGCCGAAATGACGGTGACGTCGCAGCCGCCCTGGACCGCGGGTCGGACGGGCGGCGGTCACGGTTCGCCGCCCGGGTCGTTCTCCGAGAGAACCTGTCGCTATCCGGGCTGGTGCGCCGTCGCCTGGTACCGACGACGGTCTAGGTACGTGTCCCGCGCGGTGTGCCGCGCATGCCCCCTCCGACACCGCACAGCCGTGCGGTTCGGAAAGGTCACACATGCCCTACACAAACGCCGCCGACGAACTCGCCGCGAAGTACGAAGCCCTCGCAAGGACGCCTCCCCGCCTGCACGACGACGACCATGCCCGCTCGCGGCGTCACCACGCAGTGAACGCGGCACTGGAAGCCGACGAGAGAGTTCTTGAACCTAGTGCACGGATAGTCTCGTGGGTGGTCTTGCTCCGTTCGTTCGAGCGCTTCGAATCACGGGAAAACAGGCTCCCGCGGGAGAACAACAGATTGCCACCCGGGAGCATCTCGGACGAGGAACGCACCCTCGCGGAATGGCGCAAATATCAACTCAGGGCCGCCACCCGGGAGCGTCACTGCGACTACCAGCGGCGACGGCTGGAAAGCATCCCGGGATTCACTTGGACGCCGCTCGAAGATCGGTGGAACCAGCAATACGCCGAATACGTCGGCTTTGTCGAAGCACACCGCGAGCCTCGACGCCGAAGCCCCGACCCCCTTGAGCGGCGCCTGGCAGCGTGGTGGGAGAGGCAGCGCCGCGCGCGATCCCGCGGAACTCTGCCGGAGGAGCGCGCCGCAAGGCTCACTGCTACGCCTGGATGGCGGTGGTCCGCTACACGTTGCTATCCAGAACAAGCCTGACGTCGCTCCCGAAAGCGAGCACGACAGCGTGCCGCGGTCGACCTGCCGCCCTCTCAACCCTCTCGTGCTCGGAGTGTGCAACCCTCCCACCATGCTGGTCAAGCGCCCTTAGGAGTAGAACCTGCCTACTCCGAGTAGGCGGATTCGGCCAATTCCTCGTCGATGGTCGCTCCAAGCGCGGCCTCCGCGTCGCCTCGCTCGACGTCCGTCGTCGGCTCGGCAATCCCGCCAAGTGTGGCGGCGATGCGTCGTGCGAGGGCTGCGCGGCGTTCGGTGAAGAACTCGGCGAACTCGGTCACGTCCGCGGGCAGTCGGGGGAGGGCGTTTCGGTCGAGGTACGCTCGGAAACTGTCGGGAGTTGGGAAGGCCGCTGACGCCCACACCGTTGGTGACGTATCGGACTTCGAGATGTTCTCGCTGCCTTCGAGCAACTGGAGGTTGGGAAGTTGATCGCGCTTGGTCTGTAAATCGTCGGCTGCATCTCGGTCGAATCCGGCCTGTTTGAGCTTCGGCCGAGCCAGCAGCGCTTGTGGGAGCACGTGATCAACGTGGTGAATGTTGCGCGTGTTGACATGCGGGAACAGCACGGCCAATACGGCGAACGTGCGTGCCCCGCCGTAGGGAAGACGCAGGATGTCGTCAATCTGCTCGGGCGTGACAGCGAGCGATTTCCCGCGCGCCGCCATTCGCTTCTCGATCTCAGCGCTCGGGAACCCGGTTGCGCCGTAGTCGTCTATTGCCTGGCGTAGGTCGCGCAGCAGGGAGTCGAGGCCGGAGCCCCAGACGCCAGGCATGATCAGGGACCGAAGGGTCCATGAGCGCATTAGCTCCCGGTCGGCGGCGTCTGCGACGGAATCACGGTACTTCTGTGTTAGCCCGCGGCGATGGACGTAGCAAGCGATCGGGATGAGCACGCTTCCCGCCGTGAGCGTCGCGTTCGACAGGCCGAAGTCGCTTAGAAGCCCGGCAGCGACCTTGAGGGAGTCGCCGATCGAGTCCCAGTCACGGTCGAGGGTCGCCATGTTCTCGGAGGTGAAGTTCTTGACCTTGAAGCCGATGTCGCCGATCCCTGCAAGTACGAGCCCGGACTTCAGTACGACGTCCTGCGTGAACGCGAAGCCCTGCCCCGTGGAGTTCAGCGCATCCACCAGTCCGTGAATGGCGCTACGGGCGTCGCGCTCCTTCCACTGTGCGGTTGCTATCGACAACAGCAGATCGCTGTACGAGAGCACGGTGCCCGCCGAGTTCACGCGGATGAAGATGTCGAGAACCCGCTCGACGTCTTGGTCAGTTTCCTCGTAGAAGTGGACGCCGGACACCGCATGAATCGACTGCCAAAGCTGACCAAGCAGGCTGACCGCGCTCTCGGTGTTCCCGAGGCCGGCGGCCGCGATTGCCGGGAAGAGGTCAAAGGCCTGCTCGGCCTCGAACACGCGGTGCACAGGAAACCAGTACCGCGATTCCTCTGGCTGTGCCGCGGCGAGTTGGCCCTCGGTGAGCAAACGGAAGTCGTAGCGCAGGCCAGCCTCGTTTTCTTCTGCTTCGCCGAGCACGTTGAGGTAGAGCTTGCGGACGGGGTAGCTTTCGGCGTTGTTGCTCCGCCCGTGCTTCCGCCTGTAGGCGTAGGTACCGCGAAGTCCGATATTCAGCGAGGTGAGCCGTTGCTGGCCGTCGAGCATCGCGGTGACGGCCTGGCCGGGCGCAACATCGAGAGTCGGGTTGTGTCTCCCGTTGAACTCGTTGTAGTCCTTCAAGAATCCGTAGAAGCGAAACTTGGTGACGGTGTCAGGCTCGACCTTCCAGGACAGGAAGCTACCGATTGGGTAGCCGCGCATGATCGAATCGAAAAGGCCGATCACCTGCGATGGCTTCCAGACGTACTCCCGCTGGATCGCGGGCAAGATCAGGTCCCCCTTCTGAATGCGCCGGAGCGCGGCACCGATTGTCGTTGGTGGCAGGTATCCCATACGTCAAGACCCTACTATCGTGCCGATGCGGTGGGGGCTGGCCCATGGTGAGCCCGCCGAGGGCAACCACTCACCCTGAACGCCCCGGCCAGCGAGACGGTCGTCGTGACGCTGCCTGACCCGACGACGGCGTCGCGCCGGGTGATGTTGTCGGACGACCCTGACTCTGACGGACTGGCCGAGGGTGCTAAGTCAGGGCGGCGACGCCGAGATCTTTCTCATGCACGCACCGTGGAACACTGCCGACTCGATCCCGCCCGGGGGCGTCAGATACTCGATCGAACGCTGGCTGCGATCTGTACTTGGCGGTGGCTCACCTGCCAAGAGTTGCTGAGCGGGGTCGCGTTGGATGACTGCATCATCGGCCCGCACCGACGCAGCTCGTAGCCCCGGTTCGTTCAACGGGCCGCAGCCCCTTCTCGCCGGCCGCGCGCACCGGCGATATTAAATGCGTGCATCTTCCGTCGCTTAGTGGATCGTTCGGCTGGCCGAAAACCGCTAATCGTCGAGCTCGACTGGCGCGATCGCCCCGAAACGGACGAGCTCAACGGCCCACAGCAGCTGTATTGCCGCACCCGGTTCGTCTCGCTCGGCTATGTCTAGTTCATCTCCGAGGGTGCCGGAGTTATCACCGGCTACTTGCTCACCGGCGAGGAGATCGTCGTTCCACGACCCGCTCAACAATTTCAACGCGGACATCGCCGCGGTCGGCCGGATCAGCGCCGGGCTCGACGCCGTTGCGTTCGCCTACCTGCAGTCGCAAGGCAAGGCGCTCGGGCTGATCGTTGGCCGCAAGAAGCCGACGCTGAACTTGTCGGGTCGACTCAATCGTTGAGCTTCCCCGTCGAGGTCGACGCCGAGGACGCAGCGTTCACAATCCTCTCGATACGCAAGAAAATGCACCGGACCGCGTGGTCGAGGCTGGCAAGTGTGGAAGGTGGCAGGCATTGTCAGGTCGAGGTGTCATGGTCTCTCCAATCGTCTCGTCCGGCCATCGTCGAAGGGCTGTTCGCGAGGTCCTTGATCCATTGGGGAGTAGGCCGGCGTGTTTGGGCGTCTGACTCGACTCGTAGCTTCGCCGCTGCTATCCGCAGTTTCTGTGACGGGGGCTGGCCGTCGCCTGGGCGTTCTCCATTGCGCGTCGTCATCGTCCCTCCCTGTGTGTCGATTGTGGTCCGGTCAGACGTCGAAAGCGAGCGTGTCCCAAGAATCTCAAAGTAATTGCGGCTGCGGGGGCAGGGGATTCAGGCTGGGGACTCCTTTTCTTGCGGCACTCATCACGCTCGGCTGTGATCCTTGCGCCCGCTGAATGTGTCGAGCAGTTGCGTTTTTCGTGCGGTGCCGCGCATGAAGCTTTCGACGCACCCCGGACCCGGGGATGCTTTCGACAGTTGCAGGAAAGTGAAACCGATGAAATCTGAAATCAGCTCCTCCCACAGTGGAGGCTCGCCCACACAACCCCCCTTGACCTATGGGCGCGACCTTGCGAGAACCGCCTTATTCGAGGCGGTGAACCCCGCTAACGGAGCAACCGCGATGGTTCAACTGGCCCCGTTCGTGACAGCGGAAGTGCGCGAGGTCTTCCGCGCGTTTGCGACCTCCGACGACCCAGGCGAGTTCAGGGCCTTATTCGAATTCAACTCCCCGAATTTCGGTGCAGAATGCTTGACCACAGCGCAGCTCCGCTCACTCGTCCTCGACTGGGAGGCTGCGTCAGCCGCACTCAGCGAGGATGACGCCCAGCTCCTCCGTGTGCTGTTTTTCGACGATGAGGGAGAGCTGAGGGCCGAATTGCGAGAACGAGGAATCGAGATGCCGTATTGCGATTTTGAAATCTACCTGGCAGCCGTCGGAGCCCAACTCATTGGAGTAGGCCGCTTTTCACATGACGAGGTCGATTCAACGACGTATCGCTTCCTTCGCCTCATCCACGCACGCTACGCCGCCCGCGAGCCGAGCATGTGGCCAGCCATGAAGATACTGCGCATCCTCCTCCGTGAGGGGTCCCTTGTAATATGAGCCTTCGCGCTGGGGCGGGCGCCACATGCAGATTTCACATGGCGTCCTCCCGGCGACTGGCTGGCGAGCATCATCACGAGCCAAAGGCCGCTGGCGCACATTCGGGCACGGTGACGGGCTCAGGGGCCAAGAACCCCGAGGTGCGAGGTCACTCGATCTCTGAGTGGTGGCCTCTTCTGGTCATGACGACATTCGGCTCGTGGCGAATGCTGCCCGCGCAGCCCTTCTCCGAGAGTGACCGCCGCCCACATCAATGCCACCTGCACTGGGGGCGATAGCATCAGGCGTAATACGGCTAGACCCGGTCAAACCCGGTCAGACGCGACACACTGGCCGATAGGGTGAGCGTACCCGCGTTTCGACGATCGCCAGGTGGAGGTTTTCTGATGGCTGAGCCTTGGCTGTCGGCGGATCAGGTCGCTGCCCATCTCGGTGTCACGAAAGACACGGTGTACGCCTGGATCGCCGATAAGGGGATGCCCGCCCATAAGATCGGGCGTCTTTGGAAGTTCCAGGCGAGCGAGGTTGACGAGTGGGTGCGTGGGGGCGGGGCTTCCATTGTTGCTAGAGACTCCTAGCAGCCCCGTTGCCAATCGATCGATGTCGGTTGGCGAGCTTAGTCTGTACGACTTGCCATGTTCAGGAGGAAGGTGCGGGTTGGTTAACGAAGATTCTGCTGCCGAGCGCTATGCGCTGTCGTTCACCAGCGGCGCTCTACTTTCCCGGGAAGCCGTCATCGCCGCTCCTCTCTACCTGCGCGAGCGCGACTGGGCGCGTGTGCGTGAACTGATACGAGAGAACAATCTTCTTCAGTCGCGCACGACCTCGTCGGGCTTTCGCCTTGCGCGTGAGGTCGCGCAACGTCTTGCCGTCCTGACGGACAGCGAACTTGAGCTGCTGACCGAAGCGACAGCGACGGAACGTGCCCACCTAATGTGGGTTGCTGCATGCCGTCGCTATACATTGATCGGCGACTTCGCTGAGGAGGTCGTCCGTGAGCGGTTCATTCTATTAACGCCGAACCTCAGCTATGACCACTTCGACAGCTTCATTCGAGGCAAAGCCCTGTGGCATTCCGAACTAGCGGACCTCAAAGATTCCACCATGCAAAAGATTCGCTCCACGGTATTCCAAATGCTGACCGAAGCAAGCTTGCTCTCCGGGCGCGGCGACATCCTCCCGGCGGTGCCGTCCGAGCGGGTCCTCGACGCCCTCGACGCACATACACCGAGCGACGTTCGATTCCTACCGACGACGGTCAAGCGGAGTGGCACGCGATGACTCCAAACGAACTGTCCCGCCAGGAGGAGCACCTCTTCGCGGTGCTCAGTGGCAGCAGGTTCCTGCGCATGGAGGGCCTCAGCAATGAGGTTCCGTTCTTCATCTACCCCTATGACTCCGAGGATGCGCTCGCGGTCGCCGACTCCACGAAGCGGATCAAGAGGCGGTTGGCCAACAAAGGCATCGAGGTTCGCGAGGTAAACCTCTACGACTTGTCGGTGGAGATCCTCAAGGCGCGCGGAGACTGGGATGAAGTGCTCGACGTCGAGCCGCAGCTCGACAAGTCCGAGTTCACAGAGATGCTGCAATCGATGCTAAACCCACAGCAGCACCTGGCTCCGGCGATCCGAGACAAGATCGCTGACGGCGCCTTCGACATCGTCTTCCTCACGGGCATCGGCGAGGTGTTTCCGTACATCCGGTCGCACAACGTGCTGAACAACTTGCAGAGCGTGGTCAGCGGCAAGCCGATGCTCATGTTTTTTCCAGGGCGGTACGAGCAGTCCAACACCCTCGGGTCGTCGCTCGTCCTGTTCGGACAATTGATGGACGACCAGTACTACCGAGCCAAGAACATCTTGGAACAGGAGGCTTGACTCGATGAAACTCAACGCAATCTTTGCCAAGGACGTCCAGCGCCCGATCGAAGGTGTCATCAAGGCCGATGACACTGCTCACCTCAGCACAGAGGTCGACGAGTACGTCTTGACGAATGAGGCCGCCAAGGGCCTGGAACTTCTCCTCGAGGCGTACACCAACTACACCAATGCCAACGGCGTGTGGGTCTCGGGATTCTTTGGCTCGGGCAAGTCGCACCTGCTCAAAATGCTCGCCCACCTACTCGGTGATGTGGAGGGACAAGAGTTCTCGCGCGAGCGCGTCTCCCATAGCTTCGGTGTGAAAGCGCAAGGCGCGTTCCTGCCCGCCCTGCTCGGGAAAGCCGACCGCATCCCGGCGAAGAGCCTGCTGTTCAATATCGACCAAAAGGCGACCCTAATCAGCAAGGACCAGTCCGACGCCCTGCTGAAGGTGTTCGTGAAGGTTTTCGACGAGTCCCGCGGTTACTACGGCGAACAAGGGCACATTGCTCGATTTGAGTGCCAGATGGACGAGGAAGGACAGCTGGAGGCGTTCAAAGAAGCCTTCAAATCCATCTCGGGCCGAGACTGGGTTGAACGTCGCCCAAGCTTCGGGCTCCCGACGGTCCGCAAGCAGGTCAATGAGGCCTATGCGCAGGTCACCGGCGTGGACACTTCGAGCGCGCCGGACATCCTCACGACCTATCAGGCAACCTATGCGGTCTCGATCGAGGACTTCGCCGACGAGGTGAGCGCGTGGATCGACAAGCAGGAGCCCGGTTATCGGCTGAACTTCTACGTCGACGAGGTGGGGCAGTTCATCGGGTCGAACACGCACCTCATGCTGAACTTGCAGACGATTGCGGAGTCTCTGAACACGAAATGCCAGGGGCGGGCGTGGGTGTTCGTGACGTCGCAAGAGGACATGGACAAGGTCGTCGGCGACCGCACAAAGCAGCAGGGCAACGACTTCTCGAAGATCCAAGCCCGCTTCAACACCCGGGTGAAGCTGACGAGCGCGGATGTCGAGGAGGTCATCCGCAAGCGACTGCTGGAGAAGAACTCGCAGGGCGCCGCGACGCTGAGCGCTATCCACTCGTTGGAGTCGGCGAACTTCAAAACCCTGTTCGATTTCGTCGACGGTGCGAAAACCTACCGCAACTACCCCGACGAGGAACACTTCGTCGGCACCTACCCATTCGTGAGCTACCAGTTCCCGCTGTTCCAGGCGGCGATCGAGGGCATCTCCGACCACAACGTGTTTGAGGGGCGCAACAGCTCAGTAGGCGAGCGGTCGATGCTTGGCGTCGTGCAACAAGTCGCCAAAGACATCGGCGACGTCGAGGTAGGCACCCTCGCCACCTTCGACCACATGTTCGCGGGCATCCGCGCCTCCCTGAAGTCCGCCGCGCAGCGCTCGATCGACGTTGCTGAGCGCAACCTCGACAACGAGCTGGCTGTTCGTCTGCTCAAGGCGTTGTTCCTGATCAAGTACGTCGAGAGCTTCCAGGCCACCACGCGCAACCTCACCGTGCTGGTCTACGACCGGTTCGGCCTCGATCTGCCCGCACTGTCGAAGCAGGTGCAGGAGGCGCTGACGCTGCTGGAGACGCAGACGTACGTGCAGCGCAGCGGCAACGTCTACGAGTACCTGACCAACGAGGAGCAGGTGATCGAGGAGGAAATCAAGAACGTCGACATCGACGCCTCCGAGGTCGCTGGCCGTTTGTTCAAGATCCTCTCGCAGGATGTCGTTCGCACAAGCAAGCTGCGCTACGCCAAGAACGGGCAGGATTTTGCCTTTGGATACAAGCTCGACGACCAGGTGTACGGGCAACAGCGCGAGCTGTCGATGCACTTCATCACCCCTGAGTATCCGTACGACGCCCAGACGATCCGGGCACACAGCACCGGAAAGGACGAGCTCCGCGTAGTCCTTGAGCCCGATGAACGGGTGCTCTCGGATCTTCGGTTGCTGATCAAGACCGAGAAATACACCAAGCGCAAGCAGACCACCTCGCTGTCGGCGGTCGAAGACCAGATCTTGCGCTCGAAGGCCGCGCTGAACGTAGAGCGCGAGAAAGAACTCATCGAGCGCATCCGTCGCGCGGCTGGCAAGGCCGAGCTCGTGATCAACGCTGCCAATGTGACCTCGGGCTCGCAGGATGCGCTCGCGCGGGTCACGGACGGGTTCCAGGACCTCATCGCCCGCACCTACACCCAGCTCAGTTTGCTCGGGGGTACGAGTTACACCGAGCAGCAGGTCGCTGGGTTCGCCAACCCCGACCAGTCGGGGCTGATCGATGATCCGTCGCTGTCGAAGCTCGCCGCGCCCGGTGACGAGGTGCTCTCGCACGTGCTGCGACGTGACCGGCTCGGCGAGCAGGTGACCGTCAAATCGATCGTCGATACTTTCCAGGCCAAGCCGTATGGCTGGGACCTCGCCTCGATCGAGGTCGTGATCGCTTGGCTCGTCGGGGCATCGAAGATCATTCTCACCGTTGATGCCAACGCTCTCAAGCGCAGCGAGGTCGCTGGCGTGCTTCGTAACACGCAGAAGCACTCGCACGCCGTCGTTGCACCCCAAAAGACGTTCGACGAGCGCAAAGTCGCTGCATTTCGCTCCTTCTGCACCGACTTTTTCGACGAGGCCACCGCACCCAAAGACTCGCTCGAACTCGCCCGCCACGGCAGCGACAAGTTGCGTAGCAAGCTCGACGAACTGAAGGCGCGGGTCACCGGATCGAAGTACCCGTTCGTGTCTCAGCTTGACGCGTCGATCTCGCTTCTTGAGCAGGTGGTTGGTAAGCCCGACGAGTGGTACCTGTCGGAGTTCGCACTCGGCGATGAGCTGCTCGACGCCAAAGAGAGCGTGAGCGATCCAATCCAGGCGTTCCTCGGCGGCGAGCAGCGGGCGATTTTCGACGACGCGGCCGAACTGTTGCGGGCGAACGTCAGCAACCTCGGCTACCTCTCGGCAGGCAGCGACGGGGAGGTCACAGCTCTGCTCGATGACCCCCAGGCGTTTCGCGGCAACCGCATGGCCCAGCTTAAGCAGGCAGCCGACGCCCTACGGGCTCGCATCGACGAAGTCCTTGCGGTGAACCGTGCAGCGGCTATTGCGGAGATCGAGTCACGCAGAACTGCACTGCTCGGCAGCACGATCTACCGCGACGCGACCGAAGACGCACAACAGCGCGTCGTCAGGACGGTCGACCAGCTGATCACCCGCATCGGCGACGAGCCTCAAATTGCACTCATCCGCGAGCTGGGGAACAGCTTCGAGGAGACCCTCTTCCCCGCACTGCTCGATCAGCTCGCCGCAACAGCGCGGCCAGCCGAGGGGACTGACGATCCAGCACCCGCTCCGGTCAAGCAGACTATCTCGGTCAAGACGATCACAGCTACCGGCGTGCATGGCGTTCTGGAGACACCCGAAGACGTCGACCGGTATGTCGCGGCACTCCGAGCGTCGCTAATTGACGCGCTCAATGACGGAAAGCGGATCGCCCTGTAATGGAAAAGACACACTGATGGAAACCGCACCACTCAAGTCGTTCGCCACCTGGGCGCGCATCGCCCTGATCCGCGAAGTCAACGCGCGCATCGTCGCGGTGCTCGCTCCGGCCTCCAAAGACCGAGTTGAAAGTGCCAGCGTGGTCGCTGCACTCGAGCGCGATATCGCGGCCGGGGGCGGCGGCGAAACCGGACGTGATGCTATAGCCGACAAGGTTGCCTACACCTGGTTCAACCGCATCATCGCTCTACGTTTCATGGATGCCAACGGCTACACCGGCATCGGTATCGTCTCGCCTCCGCGCGGGCAGACCACCGGGCAGCCGGAAGTGCTGGCCGACGCCAAGCGCGGGAGCATCGACCCCGCCGTCGTCACGAACAAGCGCACCATCGAGGCGATCACCGCACTGCTCGACGGCACGCGCCGCAGCGACGACGCGCAGGGCGAGGCATACGCCCTGCTGCTCGCCGAGTACTGCCGCCACTGGAACCGCTCGATGCCGTTCATGTTCGAGCGCGAAGGCGACTACACCGAGTTGCTCATCCCCTCCAACATGCTCGCTGATGACTCCGTGATCGCCCGCGCTACCACGGTGCTCACCGAAGACGTCTGCCAGGACGTCGAGGTGATCGGCTGGCTATACCAGTTCTACATCTCGGAGCGGAAGGACGAGGTCTTCGCCGGGTTCAAGAAGAACAAGAAGGCCGGCGCCCCCGAGATTCCCGCCGCTACCCAGCTCTTCACTCCGCACTGGATTGTCCGCTACCTAGTCGAGAACTCCCTCGGACGCCTATGGCTCCTCAACCGGCCGACCTCGCGCCTGGCCGAGCAGATGGAGTACTATCTCGCGCCGGTCGATGAGGAGATCGACTTCCTCAAGATCGAAACCCCTGAAGAGCTCAAGGTTATCGACCCTGCCTGCGGCTCGGGCCACATGCTCACCTATGCTTTCGACCTCCTGTACTCGATCTATGAGGAAGAAGGCTACGCGCCGGCCGATATCTCTGGCCTGATTCTCCAGCACAATCTCTTTGGCGCCGAAATCGACCCTCGAGCCGGTGTGCTGGCCGCGTTCGCCCTAGCGATGAAAGCGCGGGCGAGGCAGCGCACGTTCTTCTCGAAGGGCGTCCAGCCGAACGTCTGCGTGCTGGAGCCGATCCATTTCGACCCTGCTGAACTCGACTACTTGTGGTCGCGGAGCAAGAGCGTCAATATCGCGCGCGCCGACGCCGACACTTTCTGGAACAGATTCGAGCACGCCGACACCCTCGGCTCGCTCATTCAGCCGAGCGAGAAACTCGTCGTACCGCTAAAGCGGTACTTCGAAGATCACCCAGCGAGCGACGGCGACATACTTGCTGCTGATGTTCATGCGAAGGTTACGCGCGTGATTCGACAGGCGGAGTTCCTCACTCCAAAATATTCGGTGCTCGTCGCGAATCCTCCATACATGGGCAGCGGCAATATGGGTGACCGCTTGGCTCAGTTCGCGGGTCGCAACTTCAAGACCAGCAAATATGACCTGTTCGCAATGTTCATCGAGCGCAGCTTCAGCCTTGTCTGCCCGCGAGGCGTCGCCGCCCTAGTGACGATGGAAGCTTGGATGACGGGGGCCGCCTACGCAAAATTTCGGAGTGAAGTCGTCTTCAAACAGGACCTTCGGTCGCTGGTTCATATGCCTTACTTGGGCAAGGGGCGAACAGCTATGGGGATCAATTTTGGTATCTCCGCGATGGTCCTTCGGAGAGCCGTCGGAGGATCGGATCGAGCTGCTTTTCAGTGCATTCGCCACTACGAACTGGACGACTTCGGCGTGCCGATAGAGTTCCCTGTTCGTAACGAGCGGTTCTCGCTCGTCCGCATGGATGAATTCACCGAGATTCCGGGCATGCCAGTTATCTATGCCGCATCTTCCGAGGATCTCGCGGCTTTGGCTGCCCGTCCGAAGGTTTCGGATCTCGTAACAACGCGCGAGGGACTGACAACGGGTGACAATGATCGGTTTCTTCGCAGATGGTTCGAAGTGTCCAGTTGTCGTATCGCGCCTCCCGATCAGGTCGCGAGTAGTGGTTTCACTTCGCACCGCTGGTACATGTACGTCAAGGGTGGCGAGTTCCGGCGCTGGTACGGGAACCTTGACTTCGTAGTCGACTGGGAAAACAGTGGGGAACGGGTAAAAGTCAACGTTGATACGAAGACCGGGCGGGTGCGATCTCATAATTACAACGGTGAATTCGGCTTTCTCGAAGGCCTGACCTGGTCGGGCGTCTCTAGCAGCAGGTTTTCGGCCAGATACGTTCCTGCCGGCCACATGTTCGATGCCAAGGGCCCGATGGGATTTGGGGGGAATCGCACTAATCTCTTGGCCGCGATGGCGGTTCTCAATAGCGGCGCTGCCGACCGATACCTTGGGATGCTGGCGCCAAACCTAGACTTCAAGCTCGGTCACGTGCTGAACCTGCCAGCCCCAGCGGCCGCGGCCGTGCGGGACGAACTGAGTCAGATCGCCGAAGAGGCCATTCTGGCCTCGAAGGCGCTCTGGGATGAGGCCGAGACTTCAGCGGACTTTGATCGTTTGCCAATCATCCGGAGGTCCGCCAGGGCCGAGGACTGCGTGACCGAGGTTGCGCGTCAGCGGGCGGACATTGCAGCCACCCTGAGCGAGTTGAGGAGCCAAGTGGATGCCGTACTCTCGGCAGAGCGCCAAGGGCAAGAGGTCGGGAGGGAATCTCTAGACGATGACTCTGAAACTGCCGTCATTCCAGTGGCGGAGCGGATGAGGGATCTCATGTCGTACGCCGTCGGTTGCATGCTCGGCCGCTACAGCCTCGACGAGCCCGGACTGATCCTCGCAAATCAGGGTGACACGCTGCAGGAATACCTGGCCAAAGTGCCGAAGCCTTCGTTCATGCCAGACAAGGACAACGTCATCCCGATCGTGGACGGCGATTGGTTCGAGGACGATATCGTGGCGCGGTTCCGGCAATTTCTGCGCGTCGCGTTCGGTGAGGAGTACTTCGAGGAGAACCTGCGTTTCGTCACCGACTCGCTCGACGTGAAAGACCTCCGCGACTACTTCCTCAAATCCTTCTACAAGGACCACGTACAGCGGTACAAGAAGCGTCCGATCTACTGGCTGTTCTCCAGTCCAAAGGGCTCATTCAACGCCCTCATCTACATGCATCGCTACACGCCGTCTACCGTCTCGACGGTGTTGAACGAGTACCTGCGGGAGTTCAAGGCGAAGTTGGAGGCCAGCCGCCAGCACCACGTGAGACTCGCGGCAGGTGACGGCACGCCCCGCGAGAAGGCCGCGGCCGAGAAAGAAGTGGATCGGCTGCGCAAGGTGTTGCTCGAACTCGACGAGTACGAACACGGCGTGCTTTACCCGCTTGCCACCCAGCAACTCGCCATCGACCTTGACGACGGTGTGAAGGCCAACTACTCCAAGTTCGCCGATGCGCTCAAGAAGATCCCTGGCTTGGATGCGATCGATGAGTGAAACCTCCGCAGTGAAGGAGCACTTGGCGCGTCGGTTCTATACGCAACGCGTCGTCTTCTGGCATGACCCAGACGGTGAGTATGTGGGCGACCTCGACGCACTTGGCCTGGATGGCATCGAGACGGTGCGCGTAGAGAACAATGAGTACGCGGTGAAGAACCGGCTGCTGCACGCCGCGCCGAAGTCCAAGTTCCTCGTCTATCGCGTGGGATCTGTCCCGACTGGGGCCTCGAACTGGCTGCTCGACCTCGAACTGGCCTACGGAGTATTTACGGCCGACCGCACCTCACTTGTGCAGCAGGAACTCGGCCTGACCGCAGACGGCATCGACGAAGTTGTCCGTGTGCACGAGAAGTTCTTCCGGGCGGCGAAGCGCGTGCAGAGCCTCAAGGCGCTGCTTGAGCCGGACGACGACGTCGACAAGCTGCGGGCGAAGATGTTGGCCGTGCTTCTCGGACAACGCGAGCACAGCCTGCTCGAACTCACGCGCACGCTGCTGATCGAGAACGCAGCCGGCGGTGATGCGAAATACCGTGCGCTCGTCGACTACGGGCTCGACGAGTTCCACTGGAAGGGTGCGGCCGCAATCTACGGTTACACGTCGCCGAGCCCGAGTATCGACGACTTCGCACTGTGGATGTTCCGGCAGGCGATCGACGGGTTCAAGTCGGATCGCCCGGGCGGGCTGCGCAATATCCAGCTTGACTTCGCGAGCCTGCGCAACGACCGACGCAGCACGGACTCACTCGCAGAAATCGCCAGACGCGCGGCATCGGATCTCGACTACGCGGGCAGCATCGAGGACGCCACGTTCCGTGACCTCGCGGGCAACGATCTCTTCGAGGAGGTCGAACGCAAGATCATTAGCGACCTCGCGCGTACCGTCGCCGAGCGCACGGTCACCGCGCGCGACGTCAGCGACGTCATTCGGAGTCGCCAGAGCAGCATTTGGATTGACGGCTACCGCAAGCTGTACGCGGCCATCGGGAGTGCGTCGGAACTGCTGAGCGAGTTGACGACGCTGAAGCTCACCGTCTCGTCGTTCGATGACGGGCTCGACCGCTACCGGCGGGAGTGGTTTCGCATTGACCAGCTCTACCGGCAGTTCGTGTTCTCCGCGCGTACGGCCGAGCACTCTGGGCCGCTTGAGGCTTTGCGTGCCGAGGTGGAGAAGTTCTACGCGAACAAGTTCCTCTACGAGCTGGGCAATGCATGGCAGCAACAGGTCGATGCGACGGACCGGTGGCGTTCGTCGGCGCTACGCCCGCAGACCGCGTTCTACGCAGAGCATGTCGCGCCGATCATCCGCGATGGCCGCAAGAAGGCCGTCGTCATCATCTCGGACGCTCTGCGCTACGAGGTTGCTGAAGAACTCGGCACGCGTATTCGGCAGGAAGACCGGTTCGACGCGACTCTCGACGCCGTGCTCGGCGTGCTGCCCAGCTACACCCAACTCGGCATGGCCGCTCTCCTGCCGCACAAGACGATCGGTCATTCGAAGGGTGGCGACCCCGTGCTCGTTGATGGGCAGCGCTCCGACGGCACGGCAAATCGCAACAAGGTGCTCGGCGCTGTCGACGGCAAAGCGATTCAGGCGGAGGATGTCCTCGCGCTCTCACGGGATGAGCTGCGTGAGCTCTATGCGCAGCACCAGGTACTGTACGTGTACCACGACCGCATCGATGCGACCGGCGACAAAGCCCGCACCGAACGCCAAGTCTTCGAGGCTGCCGACGACGCGCTTCGCGAGCTGGTCGATCTCGTCAAGCGGCTCACGAACGCCAACGCGACCAACATCCTCATCACCGCCGACCACGGGTTTCTGTTCCAGGACACCGCGCTCGCGGATTCGTTCTACCTCTCCACGCTCCCACAGGGCGATGATGTCACCGTCACCAACCGCCGATATGTGCTTGGTCGGGGGTTGAAGGACGACCCGGCATTCCGTACCTTCGCCCCGGAGCAGATCGGCCTGGACAGCGATCTTCAGGTGCAGATTCCCAAATCAATCCACCGGCTGCGCCTGCCCGGTGCTGGTTCACGGTTCGTGCACGGCGGTGCTGCTTTGCAGGAGATAGTCGTACCTGTGCTGACGATCAATAAGAAGCGCAAGAGCGACACCCGACTGGTCAACGTAGAGGTGCTGCCCGAGTCTGACAAGATCACCACTGGCCAACTCGTCGTCAAGTTGTTCCAGTCCGAGCCGATAAGCGAGAAGGTGCAGCCCCGGACGGTGCGCGCCGGTCTTTACGTCGGTGAGACGTTGATCTCCAACGAGCACGAGCTGACGTTCGACCAAGATTCGACCGACAAGCGTGACCGCTATCAGAGCGCACACATGCTACTCAGCCAGGACGCGAACGAGTTCAACAACCGCGCCGTCGAGTTCCGGCTCGAGGAGCGCATCCCGAACACCAACCAGTGGCGCGTGTATGCCAAGGCGATGTACACACTGAAGCGGTCGTTCGCCTCGGACTTCGATTTCTAGGATAGGACAGCCATGACACTTGACAGCGTCACGCAGCCGGAGGGCGACGCGCCCGAAAGCGGAGCAGCCGCAGTCCCACCGCCGCAGACTGACCTCGACCGCAAGATCAACGAGCACTTCGCCGGTTCGGTCGTGCGCAAAGACCTGGTGAAAGCTGTCAAGGGGAACGCGATCGTGCCCTCTTACGTACTCGAGTACCTTCTCGGACAATACGCGGCATCCGATGACGAGGCGACCATCCAAGCCGGCATCGTCGCGGTACGGAAGATCCTTGCCGATCACTACGTGCAGCGAAACCAGTCGGAGCTCGTGAAGTCCACCATCAAGGAGCGCGGCCGTCACCGCGTCATCGACAAGGTGACCGTGACGCTCAACGAGAAGGATGACGTCTACCAAGCGGAGTTCGCCAATCTCGGAATCAAGGGCGTCCTTGTCGATAGCCCGACCATCACGGCGCACCCGAAACTCCTCGTCGGCGGGGTTTGGTGCATCTGCGACGTCGAGTATTTCCACACAGATGACGCCCGCTTGGTGCCGTGGGTTCTCGGTTCCTTGAAGCCAATCCAGATGTCCAACTTCGACTTCGACGGATACCTCGCCGCGCGGAGAGAGTTCACCACCGATGAGTGGATCGACCTGCTCATCCAGTCGATTGGGTTCGATCCGGAGCTGTTCGGCCGGCGCGCGAAGCTCATCCAGCTCGTGCGACTCATTCCCTTCGTTGAGCGCAACTACAACCTCGTCGAGCTTGGGCCGAAGGGCACCGGTAAGTCACACATTTTCTCGGAGTTCTCGCCTCACGGGATGCTGATCTCTGGTGGCGAGGTCACGGTGCCGAAGCTCTTCATCAACAACGCCAACGGGAGGCTGGGTCTCGTCGGTTATTGGGATGTCGTCGCCTTCGACGAGTTCGCGGGCAAGAAGAAGCGAACCGATAGGTCGCTCGTCGACATCATGAAGAACTACATGGCCAACAAGTCCTTCTCAAGGGGCACATCGGTCGAGGGCGCAGAAGCATCGATGGTATTCGTCGGCAATACTTCGCACACTGTGCCATTCATGCTCAAGAACTCCGACCTGTTCGACGAGCTCCCAGAGAGCTATCACGATTCCGCTTTCCTCGACCGACTACACCACTACATCCCGGGCTGGGAAGTCGACACCATCCGCAGCGAGATGTTCTCGAACGGATACGGCTTCGTCGTCGACTACATCGCCGAAGTGCTCAAGTCAATGCGGAACGCCGACTACTCGGATCAATACCAGCAACACTTCACGCTGGGCTCAGACATATCAACACGCGACCGTGATGGCATCCACAAGACCTTCTCCGGACTGATGAAACTGCTCTTCCCGCACGGGGAAGCTACCCAGGCAGAGATCGCGGAGATCCTGCGATTTTCGATCGAAGGGCGTAAGCGAGTCAAGGATCAGATCCTTCGAATCGACTCGACGATGGCCGATGTGAGGTTCGGTTATTCAGACACCGCGGGTGTTTGGCACGCGGTGTCCACCCTCGAAGAAGACGAATACCCGACGCACTACCACCGGCACGCTACTCATAAGGCCAGCACCGTCGCCAGCGATGATCAAGACGATACCGGGCAGGTCGGCGAGGTCGTGGACGAGTCGACAAAAGTGGCTTCGCCTCCCAAGCCGACATTGTTCCAAGGGCATCTGGAGTTCCAAGAGAACCAACGTGGCGTCTCATACGAAACTATGCTGCTGCCATACATGCGCGGCGCAACAGAGATCACGATCGTTGACCCCTACATTCGTCTCCCGCACCAGGGTCGCAATCTTGTGGACCTGTTGGCGCTCCTTGCTACCGCGAAAGATCCCGCTGACGAGATCGCCGTTACCCTCCTAACGAAGGAAGATACTGGCGAGTTCCAACGGCAGCACTTGCTCATGCTGAAAGAGATCCAGGACGAAGCCTCGACCGTGGGTATCAAGTTCACGGTTGTCTGGGACGAGACAATCCACGATCGCTCAATCAGAGCAGACAACGGATGGAGGATCCTCCTCGGACGAGGGCTCGACATCTTCCAGAAGGGGTCGGGTGGCCAGTTCGACCTCGGTGCGCGCCGTCAGGAGTTTCGCCAGGTTGTCGCGTTCGGGGTGACGTACATCCGGGAGTCTGCGTGATTCACTCAGACAAACGCGCGTCACTGACCAGGCGCAGCCGCCGAGAGTCCGCCTCTTCAGCGGCAAGGAGGACCAGTAGGTCATAGTCCTGAGATGTTAGGAACGTCGAGGCCGGAGTATCCCGTGATCGCGGGAAACCACACTTCCCTCCATGTAGAGGAAGCCGCGTACGAGTCACAGTTCGAGCCGATACCTTCCGCTGTTGATTGCGTGTGTCAATGGCCATCGTGGCCGTCGAGAATCCTGCCGTGTAGCGTCGGTGCGGTCACATTTTCGCCGTCGAAGGTCTAGGCCCGTCTCTCCTGCCCGTGCGGAGGACACTGTCGATCAGGACGCGGTGTCAGTGCGCGCGCAGGGCGCTGTCGTCGCCTCCTGACCGGGTCTGATGTGAGCTTCGCTCTCCCTCCTCCTCCGCTCGGGCCAGCTCCTTGCCGAGATCCACATAGCTCTCGAAGCTCCAGTGGTCGCTCGTGGTGACCTGCGCCCGTATGGTGAGTTGAGACAGGGGTAAGGAGGATCCGGTATGTCGGATCGTAGGAAGTTCACGCCGCAGTTCAAGGCTGACGCGGTGGCG